>NZ_RAWD01000089.1:0-29513 GCF_003612065.1 Corallococcus sp. CA047B | reverse complement strand
GACGAAGCCCCCCGGGCGCCCGAGGACACGGAGTCCCAGGCCCCCGCCCTCACCCGCCGCAGCCTCCTGGCACGCACGGGCGCCACGTTGGCGACCGGGGCCCTGCTGATGCACGGCCGCGATGCCCGGGCGCAGTCGGACGTGCCCGGCGCGAAGGCTCCGCGCGAGAACTCCGCGGCGGCCACGGGAGGCCGCAGCGCCCGGCAGACGCACCTGCCTCCCGGAAGGGCGGGACGCGACTACCTGCCCATCGTGATCCCCAACGGCACGAAGCTGCCATGGAAGGACGTGGGCGGCGTGAAGGTGTTCCACCTGGTGGCGCAGGAGGTGGAGCATGAATTCGCGCCCGGCCTCAAGGCCACCTGCTGGGGCTACAACGGCCAGGTGCACGGGCCCACCATCGAGGTGGTGGAGGGCGACCGCGTCCGCTTCTACGTCACCAACCGGCTGCCCGCGCACACCACCGTGCACTGGCACGGCATCCTCCTGCCCAACGGCATGGACGGCGTGGGCGGCCTGAACCAGAAGGCCATCGCCCCGGGAGAGACCTACCGCTACGAGTTCACGGTGCGGCAGTCGGGCACGGGCATGTATCACTCGCACCACGACGAGATGACGCAGATGGCCCTGGGCATGGTGGGGATGTTCGTCATCCACCCGCGCAAGCCGGTGGGCCCGCGCGTGGACCGCGACTTCGCCATCATGCTGCACGAGTGGCGCATCGACCCGGGCACGAACCGCCCGGATCCCAACGAGATGACGGACTTCAACATCCTGACGATGAACGCGAAGGCGTTCCCCGGCACGGAGCCGCTCGTCGTGCGCCAGGGCGAGCGCGTGCGCATCCGCTTCGGCAACCTGAGCGCGATGGACCACCACCCCATCCACCTGCACGGCTACCAGTTCCGCATCACCGAAACGGACGGAGGCCGCATCCCCGACAGCGCGCAGTGGCCGGAGACGACGGTGCTGGTGCCCACCGGCAGCACGCGCACCATCGAGTTCGTCGCGGACGAGCCCGGCGACTGGGCCATGCACTGCCACATGACCCACCACGTGATGAACCAGATGGGCCACGACCTGCCCAACCTCATCGGCGTGAAGCCCGGCGGCCTGGACGCGAAGGTGCGCCCGCTGCTGCCCGGCTACATGACCATGGGCCAGACGGGCATGGGGGACATGGGCGGCATGCACCACATGCCGGTGCCCTCGAACTCGATCGCCATGGTGGGCGGCAAGGGGCCCTACGACGAGATCACCATGGGCGGCATGTTCACCCTGCTCAAGGTGCGCGCCCGGCTGGACGGCGAAGGCGATCCCGGCTGGTACACGCTGCCTCCGGGAACGCAGGCGCAGCTCGCGCAGGAAGACGAGCTGCGCCGCGACGGCATCGACGTGGAGGCCCCACCAGCCGCGGAGCCTGGAGGGGCTCGGAGAGGCTGAGCACCCCACCGCAAGGCCACGAACCCCTGACAGGCGACCAGACCGTCGCCAGCAATCAAGCCCTTGCACTGACTGCGCTCGACCGTCACTTTTGTCTTAAGTGCACAGTTCGACGAACTACTCCGCCGCCCCGCTCGCGCATCCCTTCCCGCAGTGCTAGCGCGCTTCCTGGCCCGGTGGGTGCCAGAGGATGCGCAATGGCGAGCGTGGCGGACATCATCCGGAGTCATCACACCGAGATCATCCGGCAGTGGACGGAGGAAGCGAACCGGACCGCGTCGGCCCGAGGCCTGGGGGGGCCCGAGTTCAGGAACATCATGCCGACGTACCTGACCGCTCTTGCCGACATGCATGAGACGCCGGGGGCTGGCATCAGCGACCAGCAGAAGTACGTCGAAAGCCACGTGTCCGCGCGGCTTCGCCAGGGATTCCACGTGGCGGAGGTCGTCGAGGAATTCGCCCTCCTGGGACGGTGCATCACCCGGATGTGGAGCAACGCTCCGCTCGGCCAACAACCTGATGTCCAGGATGTCGAGCGGCTCTTCACCGAACTGCATGCGGCCTCGACGGCCGTGACGGATCTCTTCAGCAAGCACTTGCTGGAAGATGAGCAGACGGAGAAACGCTACCTGCGCCTGCTCCAGCAGGTGGCCAGCGAGGCGCTGGCCTCGGACGGGGCGACCCTGCGAGACCGTCTGAAGGAGGTCCTCGAGCTGATCCTCGAAGCGATGGGGGCCCAGAGCGTGGCCCTGCTCCTGTACGAGCCGGCGAGCCAGAAGCTCGTGACCGCGGCCTCCGCGGGAGCCGCGGATGAGGCCTTCGAGCACTACGCCGTCTCGCTGGACCCTGCGTCCTTCCCGGGAACGGTCGCGGCCGGGGGAGAGGAGACCAGCACGCTCCCGGATGCCAGGACTACGATGCTGGACGTGAGCGACACGCTCCGCAACAGCGGCATCCACGCCGTGCTCGGTGTCCGGCTTCCTCCCCACCACGCGCTGATGGGGGTCCTGTACGTGGGCGTCTCCGAGATCCGGGAGTTCACCATCCGGGAGAAGACGCGGCTCCAGTCCCTGGGCCAGCACCTGAGCATCCACCTGGACAACGCCAAGCTGTATGCGGACCTGAAGGAGAAGCTCGAGGAGCTCGAGGCCGAGCGGCACTTGCGTGAGCGGTTCGTCTCCGTCCTGGCGCACGATCTGCGCGGCCCGCTCGCGGCGGCGAAGATGAGCGCCCAGATGCTGATGCGCTTCCCGGAGAAGCTGAGCGAGCGGCGCGATCTGGCGATGAAGATCGACCGGAACATCGAGCGCACCGACCAGATGGTCCGGGACCTGCTCGACGCGAACCGCATCCGGGCGGGCGAGCGGATTCCCCTGCGGCTCGACGAGTGCGACCTCGGAGGGGTCGCCCGGGAGGTCGTCGAGGAGTTGAACACCCTCCATGGGGACCGCTTCGTCCTTGAGACCCAGGAACGTGTGCGAGGCATCTGGAGCGCGAACGAGCTGCGCCGCGCCCTGTGGAACCTGGGGAGCAATGCCTTCAAGTACGGAGCGGCCGACCAGCCCATCACCTTCACGGTCTCCCGCACCGACGTCGGGGCACGGGCCTCCGTGCACAACACCGGCCCCGTGATTCCGCGCGACGACCGGGAGAGCATCTTCCGTCCTTTCAGCCGGACCCGGTCCGCGCAGCAGGGGCCCGCCAGGGGCTGGGGACTGGGATTGACGCTGGTGTGGGGATGCGCCCAGGCGCACGGCGGAAGGGTCGTCGTCACGAGCGATGCCACCACCGGAACGACCTTCACCCTGGAGCTGCCGTGGGACGCCCGGCCGTTCCAACCCGGTGCGCGGTAGGCAGGGCCGCGGCGCAAGGCGGTACGGAGGGATGTGTTTCGGGCCTGGCCTGACAGGGCGCTGACATGAGGGGGCGTTGTCCTCTCATGATTCCATTCGCCTTCGCCTCCCACTGGTCGCTGAGCGTGCTCTTCCAGAGCCTCTTCCAGCACCGCTACGCCGCGCACCGCATGTACACGATGGGGCCGCGCACCGAGCGGGCGCTGCACCTGTCGACCGCCCTGGTGCAGGGCTCCAGCTACCTGGACCCGCGCGCCTACGCCATCATGCACCGCGAACACCATGCCTTCGCGGACACCGAGCGCGACCCGCACTCGCCCGCGCACCACGAGAATCCGCTGCGCATGATGCTCCACACGGCGCGCCGCTACGCGGGCCTGCTCACCGGCCGCATCGCCGCCGAGCCACGCTTCCTCGGGGGCCATCCCGAGTGGCCCGCCGTGGACCGCCTCTTCAACCAATGGACCACGCGCATCGCCTTTGGCGCGCTCTACACGCTGTTCTACAAGCGCTTCGCCACGCGCAGGTGGCACTGGGCGCTGCTGCCCATGCACTTCGTGATGGGGCCGGTGCACGGCGCCATCGTCAACTGGTGCGGACACCGCTACGGCTACCGCAACTTCAAGACCCGCGATGCGTCGCGCAACACGCTGCCCATGGACGTGCTGTGCATGGGGGAGCTGTTCCAGAACAACCACCACGCCCGCCCGGCGAGCCCCGACTTCGCGGCGAAGCGCTTCGAGCTGGATCCCACCTGGCAGGTGATGCGCCTGCTCTCCCGCCTGAAGCTCATCCGGATCGCGCAGGCCCCGCAGGGCGAGCAGGCGGCACTGCCTCCGGTGCGAATCCGCGAGAACAGCGGCGGAGCGCTCGCGGCATCCCCATCCTTATGAATGGGGGAGGAACCGGCACATGCGATTTTCAGAGAGCGTCGTCCAGGGCCGTACGGTCGTCGCGGCGGACGGTCAGAAGCTGGGGACCGTGGAGACGCTGACGATTGACGACCAGACCTGGAAGGTCGAGGGGCTCCAGGTGAAGTTGGATTCGGAGAGTTCTGATCAGCTGGGCGTCTACTGGAACTACTTCCACGCGGGGCGGGTCGACGTGCCCACCCGACTGGTCCATTCGGTGAGCGACACGGTGATCCTCACCGTCACGGTGGAAGAACTCCACCGGGTGCTGGTGGCGGAATCCGAAGCCGCGTCCGCTCCAGCGTGACAGGCAAGTTCCAGCGGGAGGGGCCGGATTGGGGATACATTCGGGGCGTTCCCGGAGGAATCGCCCATGACCGCTCCCCTGCCGACGCTGGAACGCCTCCCTCGCGGAGCCCTCACGTTGTTCCGCATCCGGGCGCTGCTCCGGCTTGGGATGTATGGGGCCGTGGCGTTCGGCGTGGCGCTGGCGCTGTCGTACTCGGGCGTGGAGCACTGGCCCTTCCTGCTGCCGTGCGCGGTGGTGCTGGGCCTGAGCGTGCTGACCGCGTGGTATCCGCAGCGCGCGCATGAGCGGTGGGGCTGGGCGCTGCGCGAGCACGACCTGGTCATCTCCCACGGCGTGCTGCTGCACCAGGTGGTGTCCATCCCCGCGGGCCGCATCCAGCACGTGGACGTCCACCAGGGCCCCATCGAACGGTCGCTGGGGCTGGCGCGCCTGCAGATCTTCACCGCCGCGGGCAGCGGCGCGGACGGAGAGATTCCCGGGCTCGCCCGCGAGACGGCGGATGCCCTGCGCGAGAAGCTGGTGCGGCGCGAGGCGGACGATGTCGTCTGAGCCCGTGTCCGTGCCCGTCTCCATGGAGGCCCTGCCTGTCACCAACGAAGTTCCCTGGAAGCGGCTGAGCGCGAAGGCGCCGCTCGCGGCGCTGGTGCCCCTCACGTCGACGATGGGGCGCATGCTGCTGGGCGCGCTGCTGCCCACGTACTTCGCGGGCGAGCGCGGCCTGCCCTGGGTCCTCTGGATCATCGTGGGGACGCTGGCGCTGTTGCTGCTCGCCGCTGGGCTCTACGAGGTGGCCACGCTGAGCTACCGCGTGGACGGCCGTCAGTTGGAGATCCGCTCCGGCATCTTCACGCGCACCTCGCGCTTCATCGAGGCGGCGCGGGTGCAGAACACGGAGGTGCTCCAGCCCTTCGTGTCGAAGTTGCTCGGGTTGGTGGAGGTGAAGGTGGAGACGGCCTCCGGGGGCAAGGCGGACGGCCACCTGCGAGGCCTGACACCGGAGGACGCGCAGGCGTTGATCCAGGCGCTCCAGGCGGTGCGCGGCGAAGGTCCGGCGGCGGCGGTCCTTCCGGGCGAAGCGGTCCAGGGCGAGCGGGTGCTCTCCGAGGCCCGGCTGGGAGCGCTGCTGCTCTACGGCGCCACGGCGCTGGGGTTGGGCGTGCTCGCGGTGGTGATGGGCGCGCTGCATGAAATCACCGAGACCTTCCACAAGCTGCTGCTGCCGTGGATGGAAGCGCATTGGGAAGCGGTGGCGGCCCCCGGGATGGGATGGCTGGCCGCGACGGTGGCGGCGCTCGCGGGGCTGTTCGGCCTGTGGCTGGTGAGTGGTGTCCGCGCGGTGCTGCGCTTCCACGGCTTCCGGCTGGTGGACACCGGCACGCACCTGCGCGCGGTGGGAGGGCTCATCACGCGCCGGCAGGTGACGGTGCGGCGGGCGCGCATCCAGCAGGTGGTGCTGGATGAGCCACTGTTGCGACGCGCGCTGGGCTTCGGCTCGGTGGAGGTGGAGACCGCGGGCGTCCGGGCCGGCAAGGAGACCACGGAGCGCGCGGAGCTGCTGGTGCCCGTGGTGCCCACCGCGAGCATGCCCGGCCTGCTGCGTGAGTTCGTGCCGGAGCTGCCCGACGCCATCGACGCCCTGCCCCTCAAGCCCGCGCACCCGAAGGCACTGCTGCGGGCGCGGATCCGCGCGGTGGGCCTGAGCGTGCTCGTGGCCGCGCCCGCGACGTGGTTCTGGGGCGCGTGGGGCGCGCTCGCGTGGGGCCTGCTGCCCGCGCAGCTCCTGGCCGCGTGGTTCGACTGGCGCTTCCAGGGATGGCTCATCACGGACGCGCTGGTGGTGGTGCGCCAGGGTTTCTGGAGGCGGCGCACGACGGTGGTGCAGCGCTCGCGCATCCAGTCCGTCCGCGCGAGGCAGGGGCCACTGGAGCGCGGCTACGGCATCGGGCACGTGAGGATCGACGTGGCGGGCTCATACGTCGTGCTGCCCAGCGTGGGCTGGGAGGAAGCCCAGTCGCTCATCGACCTGCTCCCGGCCCGACGCGTGCGCCCCGGACGCAGCGGCTACGAGAGCGATCCCACGCTCGCGTAGGGCACCTTCCCTGGAGCACGCCGCGCGTTCCAGCGGCCGATCATCCAGGGCGCCAGCAGCAACAGGTTCGCGGCGAGCACAAGGAAGCCCGTCTCGCCCAGCCACGGGCTGTCGGGGGGATTCGAAGCGGCCAGGAGCGCCCCATGCACCTCGTTCCAGATGCCATGGAGCACGATGGGCGGCCACATGCTCCCCGACTCCAGTTGCAGGCGCGCCATCACGACCCCCAGCGGCACCAGGGCTCCCGTGAAGAGGAGCGCCGTCATGCCCCAGGACTCCGCGCGCATCAGGAGCGGCAGATGCCAGAGGGACCACACGAGGCCGGTCAGCACCAGCGCGCCGGGGACGCGTGCATCAAGCAGACGAGGCGCCAGGTAACCCCGCCAGCCCAGCTCCTCGCCCATCACCCAGGGCAGGTGGAGGACGAAGCCCAGGGTGACATGCAACCCGAGTTGCAATGCCATCCGGCCCCCCGGAGCGCCCGGGGTCGCCACCTGCCTCGCCCCTCCGGGGAGCATGAAGGAGGCATGGGCGGGGGGCTCGAAGCTCGCGAGCCCCAGGGCCCAGGCGCCGCCATAGGCCAGCAGCCCCACGCCAATCGGAAGGCTCCAGGCAGCCAGCACGGCCTTCAGGCCCGCCCTTCCGCCCAGACGGAACGAGAGGTCGGCCCATCCCTCCCGCAAGGCAAGCCGCGCGACAAAGGACGCGACGGCCGGGCACCACATCAGGAGAAAGACCCTGGAGGGTGAGTCGAGGAACGCAACGCGGCGGATGATGGCCCACTCAGCGATCGCCGTGAGGGGAATCAACACCGCGAAGAAGACATACAAACCACGGCGTGCGCGTTGGACGTCATCCATGCGGCGGAGCCTACGCCTGAACAGGCCATGCTTTCACGGCAAGTCCCTCTGTCGGACTGCGCGATCCTGACGTGATGCGCATCACATATTGGCGTTCTTGAGCGCCCTCCAATACGGAATGGTCTGGGTGAGAGGCTTCAGGGCGGCGGGGATCTTCCACTGGCCGAAGATCCCCGTCAGATTGCCCTGACGCGCGGCCGTCACCACGCCCAAGTTCCACGCGTTGTACGCGGCCATGACCGCCTCGCACTTCACGCAACAGGGCTTGCTGATGGCGATGTAGACATCCGCCCTGGCATTGCCTGCGTTCGCCTGATGCAGGTACTCCAGGATGCGCATTTCCGCGTGGACGGTGTTCCGGTGGTCGCAGGCGAAGGCTGGCCCTCCGCCCACCACGACCTGGAGCGTCCCGCCAGGGCCCCACTGGTACTCCACGACGGCCACCTGGTTCAGGAAGATGAACGAGGTGGGCGAGGTGACCAGGTCCTGGCTGGCCGACACGGCGCCGGCGATCCTGGTCAGCTTCTCCATCCGCATCGTCGGGTCGAAGGTACTGTCGTCGTTGGTGGCGATGATGAGCTGGTTTCCCCAGGCACAGAACGCCACGCACGTTCCGAACTCGTTCGCCTGCGCGACCTTGTCGAATCCCGGGCCCCACCAGAAGAGGTCGGCGTTCTGCTGGACGTTCGCCTGGAGGGGAGCGGCCGTGCCCTGAAGCTTCTGCGCGAGCAACTGGCCGGCCTCGTACTGCTTGTCGCCCAACCGGGAGAAGTGCTGGTTGGCAGGCAGGCCCTGCTGGCGCGGCTTGACGTACTCATCAACGTAATGCGTGACGCACAGCTTGATCTCCGCCGAGATGGCCTCCTTCTTGGGATTGGAACACTTCTGACATTTCATGGGTCACCCCAGCGCTTTCATCCAGATGACGACCGCCGCCGCGCCCGCGTCGGGAATCCCCTTCGCGCGCTCGCCCAGGTAGCTCGCGCGCCCCAGCCGCGCCGTCATGCTCGCCGTCGCCTCCGCGCCCTGCTCCGCCGCGAGCGTCGCCTCCGCCCATGCGGAGCCTAGCGACTTCCCCTCGCGCACGGCGCGCACCAGCGCCTCCGCCGCCGGGTACAGCGCGTCCACCATGGTCCGGTCCCCGGGCCGCGCGCCGCCCAGCTCCGACACCGACTCGACGGCCACCTGGAACGCCTTGGCCCAGTCCGCCGCGTCCGGCACCTTGTTCGTCAGGTGGCGTGAGGCCCGCATGAGCGCGGTCGCGTAGAACGGTCCGGAGCTGCCGCCGATGCTCCTGCGCAGCGCCTGCCCCAGCTCCATCAGCGCCCCGGACGGCGTGCCCCACGCGCCCTCCGGCAACGCACGGATGGCTTCCGCGCCCCGCACCAGGCTCAAGCCCAGGTCTCCGTCCCCCGCCGCGCTGTCCAGCTCCGTCAGCCTCGCCTCCGCCGCATCCCACGCGTCCGCCACCGCCAGCGCGCCCGCCTTCATCCGCTCCATCTGCGGCTGCGGCTTCGGGTGTCCCTTGATGGTGGGCAGCGCATCGCGCGTGGACACCACCCGGCGCTGCGCGACCAGCGTGCCCTTGCCCGGCCACGCCGGCGCCTCGGTGGCCGCGTCCAGCCGCGCCAGCCGCGCGTCGTCCACCTTCAGCAGCGTGAGCGAACACCCCGGCATCTCCAGCGCGGACAGGAACGTGCCCTGCCACGCCCGCTCCACCTTCACGCCCCGCTCCGCCAGGAACGCCAGCGCCCGACGCGTCATGATGGCCAGCTCCATGGGCGGCGTGCCCCCCAGGCCGTTGACCATCAGCGCCACGCGCTCACCCTTCCCGATGTTCCGGTCCTCCACGATGGTCGACAGCAGCGTGTCCACCAGCGCGTCCGCGCGCTGGTGCGCGACGCGGCGCACCCCCTGCTCGCCGTGGATGCCCAACCCCAGTTCCACCTCGCCCTCGCCCAGCGTGAAGCCCGGCCGGCCCGCCGCCGGCACCGTGCATGGCCCCAACGCCACGCCCATGCTGCCCAGCGCCTGGGCCGCCTCCGTCGCCTCGCGCGCCACCTCCGCCAGCGACGCACCCGCCGCCGCCGCCGCGCCCGCCACCTTGTGCACCAGCACCACGCCCGCGATGCCCCGCCGCCGCGCGGGCTCCACCGTGTCGCGCAACGCCACGTCGTCCGCCACCACGACGACCTCCGTCGGGATGCCCTCCGCCCGCGCCAGCTCCGCCGCGAGCCCGAAGTTGAGCCGGTCGCCGGTGTAGTTCTTCACGATGAGCAGCGCGCCCGCCGTTCCCGCCACCGCGCGGATCGCCGCCAGCACCGCGTCCGTGCTGGGCGACGTGAAGACATCCCCCGCCACCGCCGCGTGCAGCATGCCCGTGCCCACGTAGCCCGCATGCGCCGGCTCGTGCCCGCTGCCACCGCCGGAGAGGATGGCCACCCGCCGCGCCCCCAACGCCGCCGGCACGTCCGCGCGCACCACCACCGTCTCCCCCTCCAGCAGCGCCTGCCCGGGCGCGAGCGCCACGAACCCCTCCAGCATCTCCCGGACCACTTCGCGCGGCGCATTGACGAGCTTCTTCACCTTCGTGACCTCGGCGGAAAAAGGGCGGAGCAGACGGCTCCAGACCCCACCCTTCCGCCCGTCCAACGGCCCGTCAAGCGAGCCGGACGCTGCAAGCCCTCCGCCAGACGATTGCGTCACGAAACCCGTTTTCCATTGACTCCGGCCCGTTTCTGATGATGATTCTCATTATCATTCGCTGAGTCGCAACAAACACGCGGGGCCCGGGCAGGGTGCGCCGGGTCCTGGCGGAGCCCTGTCTGGCATTGCCGGATGTTGGCAGGGCCGACGTGTGTCTGGATTCCAGGTGATTGTCTTGAGTGCTCCATCCCCCGTCGCGCGCGAGCGCACGCTGCTGTGGCTCCTGGCGGCGGTGCAGTTCACGCACGTCGTCGACTTCATGATGCTGATGCCGCTGGGGCCCCTGCTGATGCAGCGGCTGGACATGTCGGCGACGCGGTTCGGTGCGCTGGTGTCCGCGTACACGCTCGCGTCCGCGGCCATGGGCGTGCTGGGCGTGTTCTGGTTGGATCGACTGGAGCGCAAGCGCACGCTGCTGATGCTCTACGCGGGCTTCATCACCGCCACGCTCCTGTGCGGCGCGGCCACCGGGGCCGTGGGACTGCTCGTGGCGCGCACCGTGGCCGGGGCGTGCGCGGGATTGATGGGCGCGGTGGTCATCGCCATCGTCAGCGACGTGGTGCCCGCGGAGCGCCGGGGGCAGGCCATTGGCACCGTGATGACCGCGTATGCGCTGTCCGCGGTGGCCGGTGTGCCGCTGGGCCTGGGGCTCGCGAACCTCTGGGGCTGGCGCTCGCCCTTCATCGTCCTCGCGGCCGTGGCCGGCCTCGTGTGGCTGCTGCTGCTGCGCTTTCTTCCCCGCGTGGACGGACACCTCTCACGCGAGTCCGGCGCCGCCGAGGCCTCGTCGCCCGCCTCCGTCTTCACGCCCCGGCTGGCGCTGGGCTGGGTGCTGACGTTCACGGTGGTGTTCGCCAGCTTCCTGCTCATCCCCTACCTGGGCGCCTTCATGGTGGGCAACCTGGGCCTGTCGCTGTCGGAGCTGCCATGGGTGTACCTGGCCGGCGGCGCGGCCACGCTCCTGAGTTCGCGGTGGATTGGCGGGCTCGCGGATCGCCTGGGCCCCGCGCGGGTGCTGGCCGGCCTGCTGGTGTTCACGATGGTGCCGCACCTGCTCTTCACGCACCTGCCGCCCTCCCCGCTGCCCGTCGTGGCGCTGGTGTTCGGGGTCTTCATGACGCTCACCTCCGGCCGGGCCATCCCCACCATGGCGCTCGTCGCATCGCGGGTGCCGCCGTCCCTGCGCGGGCGCTACCTCGCGGTCAACATGGCCGCCAGCGACGGCGCCTCCGGACTGGCCGCGTGGATGGGCGGACTGCTCCTGTCCACCGCGTCCGACGGCGCGCTCATCGGCTTCGGCCCGCTGGGCTTCTTCGCCGTGGGCATCTCCGCGCTCGCGCTGGGCCTGCTGTGGGTCTTCGCCGGACGCGCCGTGCCCGTGAACGCCACCCCCGCTTCCTGACAATCCCTCTCCACCCCCTGAACACAAGGACCCTTCCATGTCCCAGGCCACTCCCCGCCACCCGTCCCTGCCGCGCCCCATCGTGGGCGAGATCAAGCTGGAGCGCTCCAACCAGCTCCTCGCGGAGGCGCGCAAGCTGGTCCCCGGCGTTACCCAGACGATGATGAAGAAGCCGGACCACTTCGCCCCCGGCGCCTTCCCCGTGTTCCTCGCCAAGGGCCAGGGCGCGCTGGTGGAGGACGCGGACGGCCAGGAGTACATCGACTACATCCAGGCCCTGGGCGCCAACATGCTGGGCCACAACCACCCGGCCGTCGCGGAGACCATCCGCAAGCACCTGGCCGAGGGCATCATCCACTCGCTGCCCACGCCGGTGGAGGTCTCCTCCGTGCGCGCGCTGGTGGACGTCATCCCGGGCGCGGAGATGGCCCGCTTCTTCAAGACGGGCGCGGACGCCACCTCCGCCGCCGTGCGCCTTTCGCGCCACATCACCGGCCGCGAGTCCATCGTCACCGTGGGCTACAACGGCTGGCACGATCACTTCATGTACGACACGCCGGGCATCCCCGCCGCCGTCGCGAAGCTCACCACCCGCCTGCCGCTCTTCTCGCCCCCGGACGAGCCCGCGCTGCTCGCGCACATCGAGGCGCACGGCGCGCAGCTGGCCTGTGTCCTCTTGGCCATCCCCTACAACCGCACCGTCACCCGCGAGTTCCTCCAGGCCGTGAAGGACACCTGCGCGAAGCACGGCGTGCTCTTCGTCCTGGATGAGGTCGTCACCGGCTTCCGCCTGGCCCTGGGCGGCGCGCAGCAGTTCTTCGGCATCCAGGCGGACTTCGTCACGCTGTCCAAGGGCATCGCCGCGGGCATGCCCCTGTCCGCCATCGCCGGCCCGGAGAAGTACCTCTCCAAGCTGAGCGACCTGCAGGTGTCCACCACCTTCGGCGGTGAGATGCTGTCGCTGGCCGTGTGCGAGGCCGTGCTCAAGGAATACAAGAGCACGAACTACATCGAGCACATCGCCAGCATGGGCCGCCGCCTGCGCGACGGCGTCAACGCCCACGCGAAGGCCACGGGCTCCTCGCTGGAGGTCATCGGCTACGACGCCGTGCCCTTCTTCCGCTTCAGCAAGGAGATCCCCCACCACATCATGCAGATGATCCCCTTCCAGGCTGGCATGGCCCGCCGGGGCGTCATCCTGCGCCGCGACCTGAACTTCATCAGCGCCGTGCACACGGAGCAGCAGATCGACCACACCATCGCCGCCGCCGGCGAGGTGCTGCGTGAGCTCACCGCCGGCTCCGCCGCCAGCGCCGCCTGAAACAGTCGCGAAACAATCCGCACGCCCCCACCGCGGCGTTTCACGCGGTGGGTCAGTTTCAGGCTTGAGCCTTCTTGACAGGAATTCACGACCATGGCACTTCCGGATTCTGATTATGAGAACCGTTCTCATTCTCCAGTGGACGGACCGGGCGGGCGGATGATGGGTGCGACGACAGGACTCGCGGTGGTCACGGGCGCGGCCCAGGGCATTGGCGCTGCCGTCGCACGCAAGCTTGCGCGCACCATGCCCGTGGCCGTGTTCGACCAGAACTCCGCCGGGCTGGAGCTGCTGGTGGCGGAGTTGCGCCAGCAGGACCTGAAGGCCACCGCGTTCAAGGTGGACGTGCGGGACAAGGACGGCGTCGAGGACGCGGTCGCCCTCATCGAAGCGAAGCTGGGCCCCATCCAGGTGCTGGCCAACGTGGCGGGCATCCTGCGCATGGGCGCGGCGCTGGAGTTGAGCGACGCGGACTGGATGAGCACCTTCGCGGTCAACACCCACGGCGTGTTCCATGTCTCGCGCGCGGTGGCCAGACACATGGTGCCCCGTCGCTCCGGCGCCATCGTCACGGTGGGCTCCAACGCGGCGGGCGTGCCGCGCATGCAGATGGCGGCCTACGCGGCGTCCAAGGCCGCCTCCACCATGTTCACCAAGTGTCTGGGGTTGGAGCTGGCCGAGCACGGCATCCGCTGCAACGTCGTGTCCCCCGGCTCCACCGACACCGCCATGCAGCGGGCGCTCTGGTCGGATGACCGCGGGCCGGAGGCCGTCATCGCCGGCTCGCTGCAGTCCTTCCGCACCGGCATCCCCCTGCGCCGCATCGCCACGCCCGACGACATCGCCGACTCCGTGGTGTTCCTGGCGTCCGACCAGGCCCGCCACATCACGATGCACGATTTGTGTATCGACGGCGGCGCCACGCTGGGCGTCTGAAACACGCCCGCGAAGTCTCCGCCTCCTGAAGCACCCCCTTCCTCTCCAGGGTGGACCTCATTGTCCCCTCGCATCCCTCCGAGTTGAGAATGATTCCTGATACCAAAATCGTTACGGGGTCGAAGGACCCGCGCGGTGTGTCCCTGCCCGTGGACGGCATGGGGATGGCTCCGGCCCTGAAAGCGGAGTCGGAGCAGGAGTCGCTGGCGACGCGGCTGCTGCGCGACTACGACGCCGGCTCGTCGTTCTTCTTCGCGACCCCCAAGCGCACGATGCTGGCGCGCGGCGTGTTCGCCACGGTGCCGCACGCGGGCGGGACGAACTCACTGGAGGGCCTGCCCGCGCGGGTGGCGGCGGTGCTGGATGCCTCGCGCGAGGCGGCGCACGACATCCCGGTGGCGGTGGGCGCGGTGCCCTTCGACGGCCGGGTGGAAGCGCAGCTCGTGGTGCCCATGACGTTGCAGCGCGCGGGCCCGCTGGTGTTCGACGCGGCCTCCCCCGCGCAGCACCCCCTGGCGTCGCGCTACACGATGCGCCCCGTGCCGGAGCCGGCCGCGTACCTGGACGGCGTGGCGGCGGCGCTGAAGCTCATGCAGGAGGGGCCGCTGCGCAAGGTGGTGCTGTCGCGCTCGCTGCACCTGGACACGGCGACGCCCATCGACCTGCGCCAGCTCCTGCACAACCTGGCCCGGCGCAACCCGCATGGCTACACGTTCGCGGTGGACCTGCCGCCGCACGAGGACGCGGCGCCCGGCGCGGGCCGGCGGACGCTCATCGGCGCGAGCCCGGAGCTGCTGGTGTCGCGCTCCGGGTTGCAGGTCATCGCCAATCCGCTCGCGGGCTCCGCGGCGCGCAGCCCGGACCCGGTGGAGGACCAGGCGCGGGCGGCGCGGCTGATGACGTCCCCCAAGGATTTGCACGAGCACGCGGTCGTCATCGACGCGGTGGCCGAAGCGCTGCGTCCCTACTGCAAGTCGTTGGATGTGCCCAAGGGGCCGTCGCTCGTGAGCACGCAGACGATGTGGCACCTGTCCAGCCGCATCCAGGGCGAGCTGAAGGATCCGTCCATCACGTCGCTGACGCTGGCGCTGGCCATGCACCCCACGCCCGCGGTGTGCGGTCACCCGACGGAGCTGGCGCACGAGGCCATTGGCCACATCGAACCGTTCCAGCGCGGCTACTACACCGGCACGGTGGGCTGGTGCGACGCGAACGGCGACGGTCAGTGGGCCGTCACCATCCGCTGCGCGGAGGCGGACGCGAACTCGCTGCGGCTGTTCGCGGGCGCGGGCGTCGTCGTGGGCTCCACGCCGGAGGCGGAGCTGGCGGAGACCGAGGCGAAGTTCCGCACCATGCTCCAGGCCATGGGCCTGGGCGCCGGGGTGCAGCCGTGAGCGTGGTCCGCGAACACCTGGCGGGCTGCCCCACCTGGCCGAAGGACTTCGCCCAGCGCTACCGCGAGGCGGGGTACTGGCGCGGGGAGACCTTCGGACAGCTGCTGCGCGACCGGGCCCGGGACTTCGGGACGCACGTGGCGCTGGTGGCGGGCACGCACCGCTGGACGTACGCGGAGCTGGACGCGCGCGTGGACCGGATGGCCGCGGGCTTCCAGGCCCTGGGCATCCGCGCCCGCGACCGCGTGGTGGTGCAGCTTCCCAACGTCGCGGAGTTCTACGAGGTCATCTTCGCGCTCTTCCGCATGGGCGCGCTGCCGGTGTTCGCCCTGCCCGCGCACCGCGCGTCGGAGATCGGCTACTTCTGCGCCTTCACCGAGGCCGTGGCGTACGTCATCCCGGACCGCTTCGGCGCCTTCGACTACCGCACGCTCGCGGAGCAGGTGCGCGCCGCCACGCCCACGCTGAAGCACGTGCTGGTGCTGGGTGACGCGGGGCCGTTCACGGCGCTGTCCTCCGTGCCCACCGATCCCGTGACGCTGGAGGGCCCCGCTCCTTCGGACGTGGCGTTCTTCCAGTTGTCGGGCGGCAGCACGGGCGTGCCCAAGCTGATTCCGCGCACGCACGACGACTACATCTACAGCCTGCGGGCCAGCGTGGACGTGTGCCGGTTCGACCGCGACACGGTGTACCTGTGCGCGCTGCCGGCGGCGCACAACTTCCCCATGAGCTCCCCCGGCGTGCTGGGGACCTTCTACGCCGGCGGCACGGCGGTGATGGCGCTGCACCCCAGCCCCGACGCGGCCTTCCCGCTCATCGAGCGTGAGCGCGTCACCGTCACGGCCCTGGTGCCCCCGCTGACGATGGTGTGGCTGGACTCGCCGCTGGCGAAGAAGCACGACCTGTCCAGCCTGAAGGTGCTCCAGGTGGGCGGGGCCCGGCTGAGCGACGAGGCCGCCGCGCGCGTGCGCCCCACGCTGGGCTGCGCGCTCCAGCAGGTCTTCGGCATGGCCGAGGGCCTGGTCAACTACACCCGCCTGGACGACCCCGAGCAGCTCATCGTCACCACGCAGGGCCGCCCCATGTCGGACGCGGACGAGCTGCGCGTGGTGGACGACGACGACGTGCCGGTGGCGCCCGGACAGACGGGGCACCTGCTCACGCGCGGGCCGTACACCATCCGCGGCTATTACAACGCGGAGGCGCACAACGCGCGGTCCTTCACCACGGACGGCTTCTACCGCACCGGCGACCTGGTGCGCCTGACGCCCGAGGGCTGCCTCGTGGTGGAGGGGCGCGCGAAGGATCAGATCAACCGGGGCGGCGACAAGGTCGCGGCCGAGGAGGTGGAGAACCACCTGCTCGCGCACCCGTCCGTGAGCGACGCGGCGGTGGTGGCCATCCCCGACAAGTTCCTGGGCGAGCGCACCTGCGCCGTCGTCATCCCGCGCGGCGAAGCGCCGGCCGCGTCCGTGCTCAACGCGTTCCTGCGTCAGCGGGGACTCGCCGCCTTCAAGATTCCGGACCGCATCGAGTTCGTCGCGGCCTTCCCCCAGACGGGGGTGGGCAAGGTCAGCAAGAAGGCGCTGCGCGACAGCCTCCGCCAGTCCCTCAACCCCTCTTCTGTTTGAACCTGCTGAACCTGGAGCCCTCCATGGCCCTGCCTGCCATTGCCCCCTATTCCATGCCCGGCGCGGCGGATCTGCCCCGGAACAAGATCGCCTGGACGCCGGAGCCCAAGCGCGCCGTCCTGCTCATCCACGACATGCAGCGCTACTTCGTGGACGCCTTCACGCAGGGCCAGTCCCCGGTGACGGAGCTGGTCGCCAACATCCAGCGCCTGCGCGCGCACTGCACGGCGCTGGGCATCCCCGTCGTGTACTCCGCCCAGCCTCCGGACCAGACGCCCGAACAGCGCGGCCTCCAACTGGACTTCTGGGGCAAGGGCCTGCGGGGCGGCCCGGAGCAGAAGCAGAAGATCATCGACGCGCTGGCCCCGGCGGAGGGCGACATCCTCCTGACCAAGTGGCGCTACAGCGCGTTCCGCAACACCCGGCTGATGGAGGTCATGCGCGATCAGGGCCGCGATCAGCTCATCATCTGCGGCATCTACGCGCACATCGGCTGCCTCCAGACGGCCAGCGACGGCTCCATGAGCGAGGTGCGTCCCTTCCTCGTCGCGGACGCGGTGGCGGACTTCTCGCGGGAGAAGCACCAGCTGGCGCTCGACTACGCCTCGCAGCTGGTCGCGTTCGTCACCTCCACGCAGCAGCTCATGGACGCCATGCCGTTGACAGCGCCCGCTCCGGCGGTGGACCGGGAGCAGCTGCGCTCGGACGTGGCGGAGCTGCTGATGGAGCCCGTGACGGCGATTGGCGAGGACGAGAACCTGCTGGAGCGCGGCATGGATTCCATCCGCCTGATGAGCCTGGTGGAGCGCTGGCGGCAGCACGGCACGGAAGTGTCCTTCGTGGAGCTGGCCGAGAAGCCGACGCTCTCCGACTGGTACGCGCTGTTCGCCTCGAAGCAGCCGGGCCCCGTGGCGCCCGGCGCGCGCCCCTCGTAACCCGCGGTCCCCCTTCCCCCTCGGAGCTCCCCCCGTCATGCACCCGACCCAGGACGAGAACCGCCCGCTCTCAGCGGCCCAGCACGGCATCTGGGTGGGGCAACAGCTCGACCTCCAGAGCCCGGTGTACAACGCCGGGGAGTGCATCGAGTTCAAGGGCGCGGTGGACCCGGTGCGCTTCGAGTCCGCCCTGCGCCGCACGGTGGCGGAGTCCGACGCGCTGCACTCGCGCTTCGTGACGGGTGAGCACGGGCCGGTGCAGCGCATCGGCGCGGGCACGGACTGGACGCTCCAGCACGTGGACCTGAGCGCGGAGGCGGACCCCTGGGCCGCCGCGCGCGAGTGGATGTGGAAGGACCTGGGCCGCACGGTGGACCTGGCAACCGGGCCGCTGTTCTCGCAGGCCCTGCTCACCGTGGGGCCGGAGCGCTCCTTCTGGTTCCAGCGCATCCACCACATCGCGATGGACGGCTACGGCTTCTCGCTGCTCGCGCGGCGGGTGGCGGAGCTCTACACGGCGGAGGTGAACGGCAAGCTGGCCCCCGTGGGCTTCAACCGGCTGGGCCCCGTGCTGGACGAGGACGTGGCGTACCGCAACGGCCCCCAGTGGCAGAAGGACCGCGACTTCTGGGTGGGCCGCTTCGAGGACGCGCCGGTGCCCGCGCTGCTGGCGGAGGCGGCGCCCATGTCGTCGCGCTTCCTGCGGCGTTCGGAGCACCTGTCCCCCGAGTTGATGGCGGCGTTGCAGGCCGGCGCGAAGCAGGCGGGCGTGAGCTGGTCCGACCTGGTGCTGGCGGTGACGGCCATCTACCTGCACCAGCGGACGGGCGCGCCGGAAGCGGTGCTGGGCCTGCCGGTGATGGGACGGCTGGGGTCGGCGGCGCTGAAGGTGCCGTGCATGGCCATGAACATCGTGCCGCTGCGCATCGCCGTGCGGCCCGACGCCGGGCTGTACGCGCTGGCCCGCGACGTGGCGGCGGAGATGAAGGCCGCACGTCCGCACCTGCGCTACCGCTACGAGCAGCTCCGCCGCGACCTGCGCCTCGTCGGTGGACAGCGCAAGCTGTTCGGCCCCGTCGTCAACATCATGCCGTTCGACTACGCCCTGGACTTCGCGGGCGTGCCGGGCACCGCGCACAACATCTCCGCCGGTCCCGTGGAGGACCTGTCCTTCGGCTTCCATGCGCGCTCGGGCGGCAAGGACCTGCGCGTCGATCTGGACGCGAACCCCTCCTGCTACACGGAGGCGTCCCTGGCCGAGCACCAACGCGGCTTCCTCCAGCTCCTGGAGTCCCTGCTCGCCACGCCGGAGCAGCCCGTGCGTCGGGGCCCCGCGAGCTGGGGCGCCACCGGGGTCGCCGGTCCGGACGCGTCGATCCTCGACGGCGGGCCGGTGCCTGGCGTGCGCCCGGTGCTGGAGCTGCTGAAGGCACAGGCCGAGGCCCGGCCGGATGCGATCGCTTTGGAGCACGGCCGCTGGCGGATGACGTACCGCGAGCTGCTGGCGGCGTCCCAGGCCCTGTCCCTGCGGTTGCTGGAAGCGGGCGTGACGCCGGACACGGCGGTGGCGGTGAAGGTGCCCCGGGGCACCGATGCCATCGTCGCCAGCCTGGGCATCCTGTTCGCGGGCGCGGGCTACCTGCCCATCGACCCGTCGGGGCCTGCCACCCGCAACGCGGCCATCCTGGAGGACGCGCGCCCGGCCGTGATGCTGGTGTCCGAGCGCCCGACGCCCGACGCGGATCCGACCGCGCCCGGCGTCCTGGTGGTGCAGAAGCTGGAAGCACACGCCGAGGTCGCTCCGGCATCCGATCCGGAAGCCCGCCTCGCCTACGTCATCTACACCTCCGGCTCCACCGGCCAGCCCAACGGCGTCCAGGTTCCCCGCAGTGCCCTGGCCCACTTCGTCGCGGGCGCGACGCAGCGCTACGCGGTGGGTCCCGACGACCGGGTGCTCCAGTTCGCCCCGCTCCACTTCGATGCCAGCGTGGAGGAGATCTTCGTCACGCTGTGCGCGGGCGCCCGGCTGGTGCTGCGCACCGATGAGATGCTCCAGTCCGTGCCCCGCCTGATGGACGCCTGCGCGGAGGCCGGCATCACGCTGCTCGACCTGCCCACGGCCTTCTGGCACGAGCTGGCCTACAGCCTGTCCACCGGCGCCGCCCGCCTGCCCGAAGCCCTGCGCACGGTCATCATCGGCGGTGAGGCGGCCCTGCCGGAGCGCATCGCCCGCTGGCGCGACGTCGCGGGCGACCGCGTGCGCCTGCTCAACACCTACGGCCCCACCGAGGCCACCGTGGTGGCCACCGTCGCCACCCTCGCCGGCCCCGACGCGCTCGCTTCCAGTGACGAAGTGCCCATCGGCCGTCCGCTGCCGGGCGTCGTCGCCGCCGTCATCACGCCGCAGGGCCGGCTGGCCGCTCCGGGCAAGGAAGGCGAGCTGTGCCTGATGGGCGGAGCGCTCGCCCGGGGCTACCTGGGTCGTCCGGAGCTGAACGCCGCGCGCTTCACCTCCCTGGCGCTGCTGGAGGGTCAGCCGCGCGCCTACCGCACCGGCGACAAGGTGCGCGTGCGCGACGACGGCCAGCTCGTCTTCGTGGGCCGCGTGGACGACGAGTTCAAGATCAGCGGTCACCGCATCGACCCCGGCGAAGTCGAAACCGTGTTGCTCAAGTATCCGGGTGTCCGCGAGGCCGCCGTCGTGGGACAGGTGTTGCCGGGCGGGTCGCGCCGGCTGTGCGCGCACCTGGTCGCTTCTCCTGAGCCCACGCCCGCGGAGCTGCGCAAGCACCTGCTGACGGCGCTGCCCGCGCCCATGGTGCCCGGCGCCTTCGCCTTCGCCCAGCGCCTGCCGCGCACCCGCAACGGGAAGATCGACCGCAACGCGCTGAAGAACGCACTGCCGCCGGATGAGGGCGCCGCGCTGCTCGCCACCGCGACGCCGCTGGAGCGCACCGTGCTGGAGGTCTGGGAGCAGGTGCTGGGCCGCGCCGCCTCGTCGCTCCAGGACGACTTCTTCGAGCTGGGCGGCCAATCCCTCCAGAGCATCCAGGTCGCCAACCGTCTGAGCATCGCCGTGGGCCGCGAGGTGCCGGTCGCCACCGTCTTCCGTCACCCCACCGTGTCGGGCCTCGCCCAGGCCCTGGAGCGCGGCAGCGCGGAGGGCTCCGAGCCCGGCGGCCTCACCGCCGCGATGCTCGCGGACGCCGAGCTGGGCCTGGACATCGTTCCCGCCACCACCGGCGAGGCCTGGGCGCGCGAGTCCACCCGCCTGGGCACCGGCTTCCGCCAGGTCCTGCTCACGGGCGCCACCGGCTTCGTCGGCGCGCACCTGCTCCACCAGCTCCTGCAACAGCCCGACGTCCGCGTCATCTGCCCCGTGCGCGCGAAGGATGAGGCGCAGGCGATGGAGCGGCTGAAGTCCGCGCTCGTCGGCCAGAAGCTTCCCACCGCGGGGCTGGAGGCGCGGGTGCTGGCGCTGCCGGCGGACCTGTCCCTGCCGATGCTGGGCCTGGACGCCACGCGCTTCCACGGCCTGGCCGCGGAGTGCGACGCGGTCATCCACAACGCCGCCGTGGTCAGCGTGGTGCGCGAGTACGGCAGCCTCCAGGGCGTCAACGTCCGGGGCACGCGCGAGCTGCTCAAGCTGGCCGCCGCCGTGCGACCCAAGCCCTTCCACTACGTGTCCACGCTGGCGGTGGCCCCGCAGACGAACCTGGCGCCGGACGTGCCGGAGGCCTTCGTCCCCGCGCACCCCGGCCTGCGCGACGGCTACCAGCAGAGTAAGTGGATCGCGGAGCGGCTGGTGCAGCAGGCGTCGGAGCGCGGCCTGCCCGCGACGGTGTACCGCCTGGGCCGCGTGGTGGGCGCGCCGGACACCGCGCTCGTCAACACGCAGGACCTGGTGTGGCGCATCGTGCTCGCGGGGCTCCCCGTGCGCGCCCTGCCCCTCTTGGACGTGGGCGAGGTGTGGACGCCGGTGGACTTCGTCGCCCGCGCCATCGTCCAGCTCGCGCGCCGCTCGCACCCGGGCGCCGTGTTCAACCTGACGCCCACCGCGGAGGTGCGCCTGTCCGAGCTGTTCGGCTGGGTGCGCGACTACGGCTATCCGCTGGACCTCTGTCATGTCCCCGAGTGGCGCGAGCGTGTCGCGCGCGGCTCCGGGGGCCACGACGCCACCCTGGCGTTCTTCGACCTGCGCAGCGGTGACTCCACGCCCGCCTTCGGCCTGGGTCCCATCCGCTGCGAGCAGTTGCTGGCCGCCCTGGAGGGCACGGACGTCGTGTGCCCTCCCACCGACCGGAATCTCCTCTACCGCTACCTCGACTCCTGCGTCGCGCAGGGAATCCTGCCTCCGAAAGAAACGGCGCTCCCGTGACGAACTCCTCCTGGTCTCCCTCCTCCTGGCGCGCGAAGCCAGTCCGCTACATCCCCGACGACTACCCCGACCTTCCCGCCCTCGCGCGCGTGGAAGCGGAGCTGGCGAAGCTGCCGCCCCTGGTCCCCGCGGAGGAGACGCGCCGGCTGCGCGACGCGCTGGGACAGGTCGCCGAAGGCAAGGCGTTCCTCCTTCAGGGCGGTGACTGCGCGGAGAGCTTCAAGGAGTTCGCCGCCCAGAACGTCCGGGACACCTTCCAGCTGCTGTTGCAGATGGCGGGCGTCCTCACCTTCGCGGGTGGCTGCCCGGTGGTGAAGGTGGGCCGCATCGCGGGCCAGTTCGCCAAGCCGCGCTCCAACGCCACGGAGACGATCAACGGCGTCACCCTGCCCAGCTACCGCGGCGACATCATCAACGGCATGGACTTCAACTCCCGCGAGCGCACGCCGGATCCGCAGCGCCTCTTGCGCGCGTACCACCAGTCCGCGGAGACGCTGCAACTGGTGCGTGCCTTCGCCCGCGAGGGCTACACCGACCTGACCCGCCTGCTGGGACACCGGCCGGAAGCCGAGGGCGCCGTGCGCCCGGTGGACTTCTTCACCAGCCACGAAGCCCTGCTCCTCAACGTCGAACAGGCGATGACCCGCGTCGATGAGGCCACGGGCGGCTGGTACGACACGTCCGCGCACATGCTCTGGATTGGCGAGCGCACCCGCCAGTTGGACGGCGGCCACGTGGAGTTCATGCGCGGCATCCAGAACCCCATCGGCCTCAAGTGCGGCCCCACGATGGAGCCGGACGACCTCTTGCGCCTCATCGACACGCTCAACCCCCAGGGCATCCCGGGCAAGCTCACGCTCATCGGGCGCTTCGGTTCGGATCAGGTCGCCATCGCCCTGCCCCACCTGATGGCCGCCACCCGCCGCCATGGCGGCCCCGTGGTGTGGTCCATCGACCCGATGCACGGCAACACGCACAAGGCCAGCAACGGCTACAAGACGCGCTCGCTGGAGCGCATCCTCGCGGAGGTCATGGCCTTCCTCCAGGTCGCCGCCGCCGAGGGCGTCCACCCCGGTGGCCTCCACCTGGAGATGACCGGCCAGGACGTCACCGAGTGCCTGGGCGGTCCGCTGGACGTCTCCGAGGACGACCTCTCCAGCCGCTACCACACGCACTGCGATCCGCGCCTCAACGCGGATCAGGCCCTCCAGCTCGCCTTCCGCGTCGCCGACGGCCTCCACACCGTGCGCGCCCCCCAGGCCCGCGCGGCCTGACGCGGCGCGCGGCCTTGACAGTCCCGAACCGAAGCGGCTAAACGTCGCGCCGCTGATAATGAGAACCATTTTCATAATCACGAATGAGTGGCGGCGGTTCGGGGCGGGCGCCGCGCTGTTGACGAGCCTGTGTCTGGGCGATCCAGCGCACGCGGGCGCGATGCAGACAGGCGGGGCCGCGCAGGGGCCGGAGGCCACGCCCTCCGCTTCGGCGGCACCGGTCGCCGCTCCGGCGGCACCGGTCATCGAAGCGCCGAAGCTCCTCCAGAAGACCGAGGCTTCCTACCCCGCCGAGGCCCTGGCGGCGCGCCTGGAAGCGAACGTGCGCCTGCAACTGAAGGTGGACGCGGAAGGAAAGGTCACCGAGGCGGAGGTGATGGAGCCCGTAGGCCACGGGTTCGACGAGGCCGCGCGCACCGCCGCGCTCCAGTTCCGCTTCGAGCCCGGCAAGCGCGACGGCGTCGCGAAGCGCTTCCGCATCGTCTACACCTACGCCTTCCGGCTCCCGGTGGACGCCGCCCCTCCGGGCCCCGTGGCCGAAGCCGGCACGCCCCCGGACGCGGCGTTGCCGCCCGAGGTGGTCTCCAGCACGGATGAGAACACCATCGATGTGACCGTCGTCGGCGAGTCCGCCGCCGAGCGCCACCGCCAGTCGGCGGAAGCGGTGCAGGTCATCGAGATGGAGCAGATCGGCTACGAGACCGCGGACCTGGGCAAGGCCCTGGCGCGGACCGAAGGCGTGGACGTGCGCCGGGCCGGAGGCCTGGGAAGCAACACGCGCGTCTCGCTGGCGGGCCTGTCGGATGATCAGGTGCGCTTCTTCGTCGACGGCATCCCGCTGGAGTTCGCGGGCTACGGGCCGGGGCTCGCCAACGTGCCGGTGAACCTGGTGCAGCAGATGGAGGTCTACCAGGGCGTCGTGCCCATCCGCTTCAGCGCGGACGTGCTGGGCGGCGCCGTGCAGCTCATCACCGACCAGGACGTCCACGGCTCCGGCGTGGCGGCCTCCTACGAGCTGGGCTCCTTCGACACGCACCGCATCACCGCGAGCGGCCACCACCTGCAGGAGTCCACCGGCCTGCTGGTGCGCGCGCACGGCTTCTACGACAACGCCCGCAACGACTACCTGGTGGACGTGCAGGTCCCGAACGACGCGGGCAAGCTTGCGCCCGCGCGACTGCCGCGCTTCCACGACGGCTATCAGGCCGGCGGCGCGAGCCTGGAGGTGGGCTTCGTGGACCGCCCGTGGGCCCAGCGCCTGCTGGTGCGCGCCTTCATCAACGCGACCGACCGGGACATCCAGCACAACCCGTCCATGACGCAGGTCTTCGGCGACGTGACGGGCACGGACGGCTCCGCGGGCACCACGCTGCGCTACGCGCAGACCTTCGGCCAGGGCCTCACCGTGGACACCGTGGGCGGCTATACGTTCCGGCGCAGCCGCTTCCTGGACGTGAGCAAGTGCCGCTACGACTGGTACGGCCGCTGCTTCGTGACCCTGGAGACCGGGGGCGAGATGGACGCCGGGGCGGTGGAGCGCTACGTCAACCAGCACGCCGTCTTCGCGCGCTTCAACGCGAGCTGGCAGCCGGGCGCGCCGCACACCCTGCGGCTCGCGGTGGCGCCCACGTTCGTCGTGCGCACGGGCGAGGACCGCCAGCTCCAGCTCCTCCAGCAGGCGGATCCGCTCTCCGCGGATCGCGACGTGGGCTCGCTGGTGACGGGCCTGGAGTACCAGTACGAAGCGCTCGAGGGCCGGCTGCAGAACGTCGCCTTCGCCAAGGACTACCTCCAGTCCACGGGCGCGCAGAAGCTGCTCGCGAGCAACGAGTTCCTGGACCTGACCCGGACCACGCACGAGCTGGGCGTGGGGGACAACTTCCGCCTGCGCCTGACGCCCACCCTCACCGCGAAGGCATCCTACGAGTGGGCCACGCGCCTGCCCCGCCCGGACGAGCTCTTCGGCGACGGCCTGCTCATCGAGGACAACCTGGAGCTGGTCCCCGAAACCAGCCACAACTTCAACCTGGGGCTGGGCGTCTCCCTGCTGCCCGGCCGCCACGGCTCCTTCCGCGCCAACGTGGGCGGCTTCGCGCGCCTTTCGGATCAGCTGATCACGCTCATCCCGCAGGGGAGCTTCTCCCGCTACCAGAACGTCTACGCCGCGCGCTCGCTGGGGGTCGTCGGCGCCGCCGGCTGGACGTCCCCCGGACAGCTCCTGTCGCTGGACGGCAACGCCACCTGGCAGGACGTGCGCAACGTGTCCGGCGAGGGCAACTTCGGCTCCTTCAAGGGCCAGCGCATTCCCAACCAACCCTCCCTGATGGCCAACGGCAGCGCGCAGGTGAAGCTCTCGGATCTGCTGCGCTCCCAGGACGAGCTGCTCATCACCCTGCGCTCGCGCTACGTGCACGAGTTCTTCCTCGCCTGGGAGGGCGCGGGCGCCGCGGCGACCAAGCTGACCATCGACACGCAGCTCACGCACTCGGTGGCGCTGACCTACGTGATGCGCGACACCCCCACGAAGCTGAGCTGGACACTGGACCTGCAGAACCTCACCAACGCCCGCACCTTCGACTTCTACGGCGTCCAGCGCCCCGGACGCAGCCTCGCCGCCAAGTTCACGCTGGAGCGCTGAAACGCGCCTCCCGCATCCGCACGCAGCACCCACACCCCATCGAAAGGGAAGTCCTTGAAGCCCTCACCCTTCTTCCGCACCTCGGGCCGCGTCCTCGCGGCGCTCGCCTTCAGCTTCGTCGCGGCCTGCGACAACACGGATCCGGACAACGGCAACCCGGACGCGGGCACCGGCACCAACACGTCGCCGCTGTACGCGTTCGTGGCGCAGGTGAGCGCGGACTCCGCGTCCACCAGCTACATCATCCTCACGGACAAGGTGGACCACACCGAGCCCCTGTCGCTCGCGAACGCCACGGAGATCAACGGCCGCGCGCTGGGCTCCGGCATCGAGAAGACGGGCGCCATCTTCGTCTCCAGCAGCGGCTCCGCCGTCGTCACCCGCTACAACGTGACGGCCGACAACAAGCTGGAGAAGGCCGGCGAGGTGAGCTTCGCGGGCAAGGGCCTGACGACGATTGGCGAGTACCAGAACCAGTTCCAGTTCGCGTCGGACACGAAGGCCTACTACTTCGACGGCCGCACCGCGCAGATCGTCATCTGGAACCCGAAGGAGATGACGCTGACGAACACCCTCTCCCTGCCGGGCATCACCATCGACGGGACGGTCCTGTCGTTCGCGTCCAACCCCATCCGCGTGGGCACCAAGGTGCTGATGCCGCTGGCCTGGCGTCCGTCCGCGGGCATCGGCATCACCAAGAAGGCGGGCATCGTCATCCTGGACACGGCGACGGACACCGCGCAGGTCGTCACCGACGACCGCTGCGGCTACGTGCGTGACGGCGTGGTGGGCGCGGATGGCCAGGTGTACCTGGCGACGGAGGCGTACGGCGCCGCGGTGAAGCGCACCGCGCAGGCGAACCCGGACGTGCCCGCGCCCTGCCTGCTGAAGTTCGATCCGCAGACGGCCACCTTCGACCCGGCCTTCTACAAGGAGCTGGGCACGCTGACCAACGGCGGCGCCACGGGTTCGCTGCTCCAGGGCCCCGCGGGCTCCGGCTTCCTGCGCGTGCTGGACGAGTCGACCTACACGGTGGTGGACGGCACGCACCCGCGCGTCATCGCGAGCGCCGTGGCGTGGAAGTGGTGGAAGCTGGACCTGAAGGCGGACATGACCGCGGCCACGCTGGTGGACACCCTGCCGGCCAGCACGGGCAGCTCCTTCCTCTTCCACGCGGGTGACCGCACGCTGTTCACCGAGTTCACCAACAGCAGCGGCACGACGAACTTCCGCGAGCTGACCGACCTGAGCGGCAAGCTGGTCGCGACGCACGACGGCCTGTCGTTCTCGTTCCTGCAGCTGCGCTAGTCGTCCCTGGCGGCAACCCAAGGGCCCTCGTGGCTCCGGACGCGGGAAGGCAGGACGCCTTCTTTCCGCTTCCGGCACCCCGGGGGCCCTTTCCCTTTCAATGGGGAGCACCGGCCTGCGCCTCCGCGGGCACCTGGGACGGGAGCGTGAAGGAGAACGTGCTCCCCGCCCCCGGAAGGCTCTGCACGCTCAGCTCTCCTCCGTGGGCCTCGACGAGCCCCTTCACGATGGCGAGCCCCAGCCCCGCCCCCTCCTTGCGCCTCGCGTGGGCCTGCCAGAAGGGTTTGAAGAGGTGCGGGAGGTCCTCCGGTGGAATCCCGGACCCCGTGTCGCGCACCGAGAAGCGCACCTGGTCTCCTTCGGCCTCGACGCACAGGGTGATGCTCCCGCCTTCAGGCGTGAACTTGAGGGCATTGCCAATGAGGTTGGAGAAGATCTGCAGCGTCCGTTCCCGGTCGGCCAGGACCCTGGGCAGCCCCTCCGGGATGAGGGCCACGAGGTGGAGTGAACGCGCCTCCGCGAGCGCCCGGTGCAGCTCCACGGCCTCGCGGACCAGGGGCGCCACCTCCAGCGCTTCACGCTCCACCGACAGGCCGCCGCCCTCCATGCGGGCCACGTCCAGCAGGTCCTGGATGAGCCGGTTCGCGCGCTGGAGCGACTTCTCCAGGGAGTCCAGGGGCCGCTGGAGGGCGCGCCCCTCTGGCAGCCCCTTGCGGAGCACCCCGGCGCTCAGGGCGATGACGTTGAGGGGCGCGCGCAGGTCGTGGGCGACGATGCGCAGCACCTGATCGCGGACCCGGGTCGCCTGTTGCGACTTCTCCAGGAGGAGGTGCCAGGACTGCTCCATCCGCTTGCGCTCCGTGATGTCCTGGATCTGCGAGACGAAGTGCAGGGGCTCCCCGTGGGCATCGCGGACCATCGAAGCCGTCATCTGGACGGTCACGATGCGGCCGTCCCGATGGAAGTAGCGCTTCTCCATCTGGTACGAGTCGATGTCGCCCTGGAGCAGCCGGCGCACGTTCAGCAGGTCCAGCTCCAGATCCTCCGGGACGGTGATGTCCTGGAACGTCCTCGCCAACAGCTCCGCCTGCGAATAGCCGACCATGTGGCGCAGTGAGGCGTTCACGTTGAGGAACCGGCCACTCAGGTCGACCAGGGCCATCCCGATGGGCGCGTCCTCGAAGGAGGTCCGGAAGCGCTCCTCGCTGTTGCGCAGCACCTCCTCCGCCTGCTTGCGCGTGGTGATGTCGCGAAGGATGACGGTGAGGGTCCGGGCCCCTTCCACCTCCAACTTCGAGATGCTGGCCTCCGCGGGGAAGGTCTCTCCCCCCTTGCGCCGGCCGGAGATGGGCTGCCGCACCCCCATGTGCCTGGACGTCATGGAGCCCCCGGCGAAGTGTTGGACGTGCCGCGCGTGGACGGCCTGGAGGCTCTCGGGCAGCAGCACCTCCAGGGACCGGCCCACGACCTCGCTCGCGGCGTAGCCGAAGATGCGCTCAGCGCCCGCGTTGAAGAGGATGATGCGCTGGGCATCATCGATGGAGATGATGGCGTCCGCCGCGTTGGAGACGATGCCGGCGAAGCGCGCCTCCGACAGCCGCAGGGACTGCTCCACCAGCCGGTTTCGCGCGTCCAGCCGGGAGACGATCCTCGCGTTCCAGAAGGTCACGGCGAGGAAGGCGACCATCGTCAGGCCCGCGAAGAGCGTGACGCCAAAGGCGGGCCCGAAGTACGCCAGCCGCTCCCCCAAGAGCCGGACCCCGCCCACGACCAGGGGCGCGAGGATGGCCGTCGGAAGGATCCGCCGCGCCAGCAGGCCGCCCAGGTCCTTCTTCAGGAGCACGCCCATCAGCCCCCGCTCCGGGTGGACGGAGAGGATGGCGAGCGACAGCAGCAACAGGACCAGCGCCGTGTGCAGCCCCATGGGGGTGAAGGACGACGGGGAGCGGACGGGCGGCTGCGGCCCCGCCTCGCGGAACAGGAAGCCCAGGAGGACCCACGTGGCCATCAGCGCACAGGCCAGGGCCAGCCACCGGGCGGGGCGCCCCCCCTGGCGCGTGCGCACGTGCAGCACCAGGAGCGCCAGTCCCGTGAGACAGAGCCCCACCCCGCTGCCCGGCGTGT
>NZ_RAWD01000088.1:0-29651 GCF_003612065.1 Corallococcus sp. CA047B | reverse complement strand
GTCCAGGAAGGGTTGGAGGAAGTCCGAAAGGGCGTCCACCCGCACCTGGACCGCCTCCGAGCGACAGGCCACGTCCCCACTCACGGTGAGGCCCCACAGCACCTCGTTGCCCTCCGGACCGCCCAGCACGGGACCGCCGCTGTCGCCCACGCAGGTCATCGCCGGGGAGGGCCCCGCCTGGAAGGCGTCGGTCCGCACGCCGGTCACCTGGAGCTGGCCCTGCCGCCGCTGTCCCGAGGGACGGGCCGCGTCCTTCGTGTCCCCATAGCCCACCGCGCGCACGAAGCTCCCCACCGCCACCGGGGCGTCCTGCCCGCCGGGGAGCCGGTAGGGCGGGACGTCCTCCACGGGCGTCGCCAGCCGCAGGAGGGCCGCGTCCCAAGCGTGGGTCGCCGGGTCATAGGAGGGGTGGGCCACGGCGCGGGTGACGCGCACGAACCGGCCCCCAGGCCCGGGCGCCCCGGGCTTTGGGTGAAGGGTCGGGCCCAGGAAGACCTCATAGGGGCCCGCCTCGCCGAAGAGGGCCAGGCAGTGCGCCGCCGTCAGCACCACGTCCGGGGCGATGAGGGCGCCCGAACAGAGGAGCACCGGCGGCTCCCCCCCACACCGCGTGCGCCGGGCCACCAGCGCCACCGCCGCCGTGTCTCCGGGCGCATCCGTCCCCTGGACGAGGCCCTGGGGCCGGGAAACCGCCGGGGGGGTGGCTTCCGAGGGGCTGGAAGCAGGCAGGCAGGCGAGCAGGAGGAAGCCGGCGAGCGCAACCCCCCTGGGGGGTCGGCATCCTGTCGGGTCCCGGGCGGACGCGGTGGACCGTTTCGCCATGGGGCGCATCATAGGTAACAGGGGGTCGTGGGAATGGGGTAGCGCCCGCGTTACCTTGCCTTGGGGGGTCGTGAACCGGATAGAGTCCGTTGCACGTCTCCCTGCCCACCCGGCCAGAAGGCGTGCTTCATGACGCTCTTCGGTCCGGAGGTCTACCGGTCCGAGCGGGAGTCAGACAGGCTGCCTGCCTGCCGTTCATGCCGTTTGGGCCTGCCGCATTGAAGGGCCCGCCACACCTTCACGGGTGGTGGGTCTGCAACCCTTTTTGGAGGATGTTCACATCATTCGCGAACAGAAGAGTCGCGGTCCCAACCGGGACCAGAGAACCAACCGCCGCATCCGCGCGCGGGAAGTCCGTGTCGTCGGTGCGAACGCCGAGCAGCTGGGCGTCATGGCCATCGAAGCCGCGCTGAAGCTCGCGCAGGAGCAGGGGCTCGACCTCGTCGAAGTCAGCCCCATGGCCAAGCCGCCAGTCTGCAAGATCATGGACTACGGCAAGTTCAAGTACGAGGAGAAGAAGAAGGCCTCGGACGCGAAGCGCACGCAGGTGGTCATCCAGCTCAAGGAAGTGAAGCTCCGTCCCAAGACGGAGGAGCACGACTACGAGTTCAAGGTGCGCAACACCCGCCGGTTCATCGAAGAGGGCAACAAGGCCAAGGTCGTCATCCAGTTCCGCGGGCGTGAAATCACGCACAAGGAGCTGGGCAGCGCCATCCTCGATGACGTCATCAAGGACCTGAAGGACGTGGCCGTCGCCGAGCAGATGCCGCGCATGGAAGGCCGGCAGATGTTCATGATCCTCGCGCCGACGCCGAAGGTCGCGCAGAAGGCCCGTGAACTGGCGCGCCAGGCTGCGGCAGCCGCCCGCAAGTCTTCGCCGCCGAGCCAGAAGAAGCCGCACCCCGAAGGTGGCGCTCCCGCCCAGGAGGGTGCTTCCACCGCGCCCGCCGATGCCGAGGACACCGGTACCAGCGACGACGCCGACGATACGGGCGACGAGCAGGATACCGCGACCGCGACGACGTAACCGCCTCGCGCGAACGGGCTTCGCGTCTCCCCTTCCTCGTGAAGACGGGAGACGCGCCCACGGGCGGTGCCCCTCGGAGTGTCTCTCCAGGGACCCGCCCGCGCCCGTCGTCCGGGCCGGCTTCAACGTCCCGCGCGTCGCGGGGGGACCCACCGGTGCCCCCCGCTAGAAGCGCAGGACCCGCGTGCGCCGGCGCCGCCCCCACTCCATCAGCAGGAACGTCACCCCCACCGCGAGCATCGCGCTGGCACCGCCACACCCGGCGGCCATCGCCTGCTGGGACGGGCCCGTCAGCGCGCTGCCCACCGTGCCCACGTCCTGGGGCGGGTCGAACGAGGACGGTCCGCCGGAGCCTCCCGTGGCGGCCACGCGCCGGTCGTCTTCCTGGAACTGGGACTGGGACGCTTCCTTCGCCGCCACGGCCTGGGACTTGAGGGACGACGCGCTGGTGGAGAAGAAGGACAGCCGGATGCTGGAGCCGGAGGACGGCTCGATGCCGAAGAAGCACACCAGCGGCACGCCCGAGGGCAGCACCTCCGGCGCGGCCGGGTAGCCCGCGAAGCCGGACACCGACGCGAGCTCCTTGCCCGCCCCCGGCTTGCCGCTGGAGGAGAGCGCGCGGGCCCACAGCCGGTAGCCGCTGCCGTCGCTCCGGGGCTGGTTGTAGAAGAGGTACACGGCGCTGCCCACGCGGGTGAGCGCGGGCTGCGTGGCCCAGTCCCCGTCGTCCAGCACGCGCACCGCGGAGCCGAACGCGCTGCCGTTGAAGTGGCGGTAGATGAGCCGCTCGGAGTTGTCCTTGTAGACGAGGTGCAGGCCGCCCTTCCCGTCCGCCACCGCGCTCAACGCGGCCCCGTGGTAGATGCCGTCGGAGAAGGCGGTGCGCGTGGAGGACCAGGTGGACAGCGACGCGCTGTCATCGCGGATCCGGTAGCGCGTGGAGTCGTGGCCGTCGTGGGAGCTCCACAGCACCATCAACCGGCTGCCCAGGCTCACCAGCCGCCCACCGCCGCGCTTCGGGATGTCCCGCGCGAGCGCGGACTGTTCGCGGAAGGTGGAGCCGCCGTCGCTGCTCACCGCGATGCTCAGCGTGTTGCTGGCGTCCTTCTCCCGGAAGAAGGCCTGCACCCACAGCCGGCCCTTCGAGTCGCGCGCCAGCTCCGCGCGGTAGTACGCGGTGCTGGAGCTGGTGGAGTCGAAGACACGCACGGGGGACTGGGGACTCCAGCGGCCCTTGGACGCGCTGTAGCGCCACCACTGGAAGTACACGTCCCGGCTGGTGGAGCCGCTGATGCCCGTGCTGTCCGGCGTCTCCACCGCGTAGACGAGCGCCACGTCCTGACCCACCGCGATGAGGTCCGCGCGGTCATACGTGGAGCCGTCGTGGATGACGCCCTCCAGCTTCCAGGTGCCGCCGCCGTTGTCGCTGCGGAACATGCGCAGCCCGTGTCCGTCCAGCCCGCCCTGCTGCACGGCGGAGAGCAGCACGGAGCCCTCGCTGCGCGACACCCGTACGATGTGCCGGTGCGCGGGCAGCGTCAGCGCGTTGCCACCCCGCACCGGGATGGCCGACGGCGGCGTCGCGGCCGTCATGCCCGTCAGCAGCAGTCCCGTGAGTACAGCCCAACCCATTCCAGCCCCCGTCCGTTGGATTCCTGGCGGGAAAACTGGTGGGTGGGGCCGGTCCGGAGAAGGTGCGGGGGACGGGGCGTCGCCTGCCTGTCTGCCCTGCGACGGCACTCGCGTGGGAGCGTTGCGCGGCGGGAGACGTCGTTTGGTGGACGGCCGGGCCCCCGCCTCAGCCGCGCGCCGGCGTGGCCCTGCCCCCGATTTGCGCGCCCGCGTCCGGGGGAAGCCTCCGGAAGAGCGGTCCGGCCAGCGACGACACGAGTCCGATGGCGAGGAAGGGCAACAGGAAGCGGTCCGGCGTGAGGCGCACGTCCCCGCCGCCTCGCGCCACGTGCAGCATCAAGCCACCGAAGCTGATGCCCACGCTCAGCGCCATCTGCTGCGTCACCACCGCGAACGTGGACGCGTTGCTCACCGCCTCCTTGGGGAGGTCCGCGTAGGCCACCGTGTTGGTGGCGGTGAACTGCAGTGAGCGCATGAAGCCGCTGCAGATGAGCGTGCCGACGATGAAGGGAATGGGCGTGCTCCCGCGGAAGAAGGCGGGCACGGCCGTCAGCGCGGCGGTGAGCAGATTGGAGGCGATGAGCGTCTTGCGGAAGCCCACGCGCCGGATGAGCAGGGGCGCCACCGGCTTGCACGCGAAGGCCCCCATCGACGTGCCAATGGTGACGAGCCCCGCCTCCAGCGGCCCCCACCCCAGGCCCACCTGGAAGAGCAGCGGCAGCAGGAAGGGCGTCGCGCCCAGGCCCATGCGCACCAGCGCACCCCCCAACATGCTGGCGCGGAAGGTGGGCACCTGGAGCAGGCGCAGGTTGAGCACCGGACGCGGCGTGCGCAGCGCGTGCCGCACATAGGCGGCCAGCGCCCCCACGGCCACCAGCGCGATGCCCAACTGCGCGGGCCACGGCACCAGGCCGATGCCCGCCGTCTCCGCCGCGCCCATCAGCGTCGTGATGGCGACCACCGCCAGGGCGAAGCCCTTCTTGTCGAAGGGGCCCGGGTCGGGCTGGTGCAGCACGGGCACGAAGCGCGCCACGGCCCACATCCCCAGCAGGCCCACCGGCACGTTGATGAAGAAGATCCACGGCCAGTCCGCGACGCCCAGGATGAAGCCCGCGAGCGGCGGGCCCAGGAGCGGTCCCACCAGCGCGGGCATGGTGAACCAGCTCATCGCGGACACCAGCTTCTCGCGCGGCGCCGAGTTGACGATGATGAGCCGGCCCACGGGCGTCATCAGCGCGCCGCCCAGCCCCTGCAACGTGCGGAAGAGCACGAGCTGCCCCAGCGACCGGGAGAAGCCGCACAGCACGGAGGCCGTCAGGAACACGGCCATGGCCGTCATGAAGACGCGGCGCGGGCCGTAGCGGTCGGCGATCCACCCACTGGCCGGCGCGAGCACCGCCAGGGCGAGGATGTACGACGTCAGCGCGAGCTTGAGGTGGACCGGATCCGTGCCGAAGGCCACCGACAGCGTGGGCAGCGCGGTGGACAGCGCGGTGGAGTCCAGGAACTCCATGAACAGCGCACTGGCCACCGCGATGGATGCCAGCCGGGAGCCTCGGGTGGAGCGGACAGGTCCGGTGGATGCGGTCGCGGTGGAGACGGACACGTCCTTTTCTATGCGCATGCCGCGCCGTGTCTGTCACGCACGCCCGGCCGGTGAGCCCTGGAAATCAGAAGCGAGCGTACTCAGTGCCCACAGCGTCGGAAGACCCCGCCCCGGGCATGGCGGCCGTCCTCCCGGAGTGCGGGCGAGCAGGCGTGAAGGCCGGTCATGAACTCCGGACCGGGCGCGCCAACGTCAGGGCTCGGGAGGTTCGTTCCGGGCGGCCTCGGTGAGCAGTCGGGCCTCCTCGCGCAGCTCATCCAACCGGACGCGGTGACGCTGGAGCAGCGCCTCCACCTGTTCGACCCGCACCGTGTCTCCCCGCGCCCGCGCCTCCTGCCGCTCCCCTTCCAGCCGCGTCACGTCCCGCCCCAGCAGCGACGAGATGTGCTCCGTCTTCTCCAGCTTCCAGCGCGCCGTCTGCGGGAGTTCCTCCGCGATGGGGTCGTTCGGCTGCGCGGGGGCATTGGCCACCTCCGGCTCCGGCGGCACGTCCCCGGGGCTCGGCGGCACCACCGTGGCGGCGGGCTGCTCGGGCGCGGCTGCGCGCACCGGCGCCGTCCGCTTCGGCGCGACGGGGGCCTCCGCCTCCACGGGCTTCAAGGCCCGCTGGAACTCCGGAGGCAGGCCGGAGGGAGCATTCGTCTCCCGGGACGTCAGGAGCGCGATGGCGATCACCACCGCTCCCAGCAGGCCCGCGCCCCCCACCAGCATCACCCGTTCACGGCGTCGCATCATCCGTCCCCTTCAAGGGCCCTGAAGCCCTTCACAGCCGCAGGCGCCAGCCATCCGCCTGCCGCTCCACCCGGAAGAAGTAGGGCTCCGGCCGCTCCTTGCCTCCCTGGGACACGCGCGCCCTCACGAGCACCGCGTCCGGGTCGCGGCCATCCACCTTCGCTTCGACGATGTCCACCAGGTGCAGGTCGTGCTCGCGCAGGTCCTTCACCGTGTCCTCGCACGAAGGCAGCCCCGGCGCCTTCACCAGCAGGGGGCCCAGCACCGCGCAGTCCCCGGACGGCAGGGCCTGGAAGAAGCGGCGCACCACCGCCTCCCCGGCCTCCGCCTTCGAGGACGTCGTGGACGTGCAGGCGGACGCGGCGAGCCACAGCCACACCGCCCCCGCCACGTATCGCGCCCCGCGTCCCATCCGCCGTCAGTAGCAGTTGGGCGCGAACAGCTCGTCGTCCGTGGCGGACACGAACTGGTCATCGCACCAGCCGCTCGCCAGCACGTGCCCGTTGCGCACGCAGCCGTCGTGGTTCGTCGCGTCCAGCGTGTACTGCGTGTCACCGCCGCAGCCCCCGCCGCAGCGGCCGAAGCAGTTGCCCATCACCTTGGGGCGCGACCAGTGGTCCGGCTCACCGCACACCCAGGTGCTGCCGCTCATGTAGTACTCGTCGCCGTTGCACGACGTGTGGTCGCCCAGCTGGGCGATCTGCTGGTTCTTCGCGTTGTCGAAGCCGCCCTTGTCGCAGTCGTGCTTCGCGTACGAGTACCAGTTGTACGTGCCGCCACAGCTGCCCACGTTCTTGCCCGCGCACTTCGCGTAGCTGCACAGCATCGTGTAGCCGCGGCCCTGCTCGCCCATCACCGTGCGCTTCAGCGCGACGCTCGTGGGGTGCTGCGCCCACAGGCCCACCGCGCGCCGCAGGTACATGGCCTCCGGCGTCGCCGCGTCGCCCGCGGGCAGGCCCTGGTTGAGCGCCTGGTAGAAGGCCGCCAGCACTTCGCGGTCCGCGTCCACCACCTGCGTGTCCTGCGCGTTCTCTTCCGCGAAGCCATCCAGCGAGGACACGCCGGACGCGGGGTCCATCAGGCCGGTGAGCGTCAGCCCGTGCGTGCGCACCTCCAGCCGGTACACCCCGGGCTCCACCTCCCGGGAGGAGAAGGACACGTCTTGACCCCAGGTGCCCCGGGTCAACCCCGCTTCCGAGCTGACCGTCAGTCCATCGGGAGAAGCGGGGGAGGCAGGCGGGACGTCCGTCCCCGCGCCACCACAGCCCCACAACAGCAACGCCGCGACCGCACCCAGTGCCTTGCGCATCTGTCTGTCACCCTCCGGCCAGGAGACCTGCATGGACCACGAAGCAGCCGCTGGAGTACCGGGCGGCCGGGCGCCGCTCAAGGCGAGGTGCGTCACGGTGGGCAGGCAGGCTCCAGGAGCGCCCTTCGGGGCAGGCCGGCCGTTCACGGCGGACAGGCGCGAAGGGGTGGGGATGTGGCATGACGGGCCGGCGTTTCGCGTCGTTCCTTTTGGAGGAAGTCCCTTTGAAAATCCCCGCGCTCACCGTCATGGCGGCGCTCGCCGCGACGGGTTGCTCCAACGGCAGCATCACGAACAACCGCGAGGCCCAGGCCCGCATCGCGGCCAATGCGTCCAAGCCCCAGCTGGCGCCCTTCAAGGGCTCCGAGCCGCTGGCGGGCACGCCGGACACCTTCAAGGCCCTGTGCAAGGCGGACCTGGAGCGGGCCCAGGCGCAGGTGGTGGCGCTGAAGAAGCTGGACGCGAAGTCGAACGGCCAGGCGGTGCTCAAGGCCTATGACGAGGCGCAGACGGCGCTCATCAACGCGGCCAACCGCACCAGCCTCACCCACGAGGTGCACCCGGACGCCGCCATGCGCGACGCGGCCCGCGAGTGCGAGCAGCAGGTGGACGCGGCCAACGTGGCGCTGGCCCAGGACCGGAGCGTCTACGACGCGCTGTCGCTGGTGGACCTGTCCAAGACGGACGCGCCCACGCGCCACTGGATGGACCGCTCGCTGCTGGAGTTCCGCCGCGCCGGCGTGGACCGCGACGAGCCCACGCGCCAGAAGGTGAAGGCGCTCAACGAGGAGATCCTCAAGCTGGGCCAGCAGTTCAGCCAGAACATCGCGGAGGACATCCGCAAGGTGGCCTTCACGCCCAAGGAGCTGGACGGCCTGCCGGAGGACTACAAGAAGGCGCACGCGCCGGGCGCGGACGGCAAGGTCATCATCACCAGCAACTACCCGGACTACTTCCCGTTCATGACGTACGCGAAGAACGCCAAGGCGCGCGAGAAGCTGTGGCGCGCCTACCGGCAGCGCGCGTTCCCCAACAACCAGGCGGTGCTCGCCCAGCTCATCGAGAAGCGCAACGAGCTGGCGACGCTGCTGGGGTACGCGAACTGGGCGGCCTTCACCACCGAGACGCGGATGACGCGCACGCAGCAGGCGGCTGCGGACTTCATCGACCAGCTGGCGCAGTCCACGGAGGCCCGCGCGAAGAAGGAGATGGCGGACCTGCTGGCGCGCAAGAAGAAGGACGTGAAGGGCGCCACGGTGGTGGAGCCGTGGGACCACGACTACTACGAGGACCGGGTGCGCGCGGAGCGCTTCGGCTACGACTCGCAGACGGTGCGGCCCTACCTGGAGTACGCGCGGGTGAAGGACGGCGTGATGGCCATCACCTCCAGCCTGTGGGGGGTGACGTTCCAGACGGTGAAGGACGTGAAGACGTGGCACTCCGACGTGGAGGCCTACGACGTGCTGGAGGGCGGAAAGCCGCTGGGCCGCATCTTCCTGGACATGCACCCGCGCAACGACAAGTACAAGCACGCGGCGCAGTTCGACCTCATCACCGGTGAAGCCGACAAGCGGCTGCCGGAGGGCGTGCTGGTGTGCAACTTCCCGCGCCCCGGCGACCTGATGACGCACGACGAGGTGGAGACGTTCTTCCACGAGTTCGGCCACCTGATGCACACCGTCTTCTCCGGCCACCAGAAGTGGACGCCCATCTCCGGCATCTCCACCGAGCGCGACTTCGTGGAGACGCCGTCCATGCTGCTGCAGCAGTGGGCGCAGCAGCCGGAGGTGCTCAAGAGCTTCGCCAAGCACCATGAGACGAACGAGCCCATCCCCGCGGAGCTGGTGGAGAAGCTGCGCGCGTCGAAGGAGTTCGGCCAGGGCCTGTGGGCGCGCCGGCAGCTGTTCCTGTCCGCCGTCAGCCTCCAGTACTACTCGCGCGCGCCGGGCTTCGACACGGCCGCGGTCCTCTCCGAGCTGCAGAAGAAGCTCAGCCCCTTCCGCCACGAGTTCCGCGACGGCACCCACTTCGAGCTCGCCTTCGGGCACCTGGATGGGTACTCGGCCGCGTACTACACGTACCTGTGGTCGTTCGTCATCGCGAAGGACCTGGAGTCGAAGTTCCAGGAGACGGGCTACCTGGACCGGGACCTGGCGATGAAGTACCGCCACACCGTGCTGGACCCCGGCGGCTCCAAGCCCGCCGCGGAGCTGGTGCAGGACTTCCTCGGCCGGCCCTACGCCTTCGAGGCCTTCCGCGCCTACCTGGACGGCGCCCCGAAGACGACGGGCACCGCCAAGGACTCGCAGTAGCCATCCGCACCTCCCGGAAGCAGGCACGCACCGCCTGCTTCCGGTGAGGCCCGGGGCCCGTCGCCCGCCTGACCCGCCCCCCAGGGCAGGAGTCGGCGCGGCGCCCACGCGGCCCACGTATCCCACCCGGTCGCGGAACTTCTCTTCCCTTCCCGGTCCCTCCCTCCGCGCGCATCCCCTCCCCGGGGATGGAGCCCGCGTCCACCCGTCACCACGCAGGGACTGGAGAGGCTTTTGCTTGAAGCGCGTCCGCCACGGATCCGTGGGGAGGAGGACGCGACGTGACAGCCTGTCGTCGAAGGCGGAGTCGGTGCTGGCGGGGGATGGGGCTCGCGGTGTTGATGCTCGCCAGCTGCGATGCCTCCATGCCCCGGGCTCGGGTGCTGCCGGGGCCGGACGAGGACCCGGGCAACAACCCGGTGGATCCGCTGGACACCCTGTGCCGGTTCGAGTCGCGCGACCCGGGCCGCGTCACCCTGCACCGCCTCAACCGCGCCGAGTACGACAACACCGTGCGCGACCTGCTGGGCGATACCCGAGCGCCCGCGCGCGACTTCCCACCGGATGACCACGGCTTCGGCTTCGACAACAACGCGGACGTGCTCAGCATGTCCCCGCTGTTGATGGAGAAGTATTCGCACGCGGCGGAGAAGTTGGTGGAGACCGCTTGGGCGAAGGGCACGCTGAGCACCTGCGTGCTGGACCCCGCCGCGCCGGAGCCGTGCGCGCGCGACATCTTGCGCACCTTCGCGCGGCGCGCCTGGCGAAGGCCGGTGTCCGAACAGGAGGTGGAGCGGCTCGTCGGCTTCGTCGCGGTGGCCCGGCAGCAGGGGGACGCGCCGGAGGTGGGGGTGAAGCTGGCCCTGCGCTCGGTGCTGGTGTCGCCACACTTCCTCTTCCGCGTGGAGCTGGAGCCCACGCGCGCGTCCCCCGACGCGCACCCCATCAGCGACGTGGAGCTGGCCAGCCGCCTGTCCTACTTCCTCTGGAGCAGCATGCCGGACGAAGCGCTGCTGACGGTGGCGGAGGGTGGCCGCCTGCGCGACCCGGCGGTGCTGGAGGCGCAGGTGCGGCGCATGCTGGCGGACCCCAAGGCCCGGGCGCTGGTGGACAACTTCGCCGGCCAGTGGCTCTACACGCGCGCGCTCGACTTCTCCCAGCCGGAGGCGCGCTACGGCTTCGACGAACCGCTGCGCGAGGCGATGCGGGAGGAGACGAAGCTGCTGTTCCAGGAGTTCATCACCGGCGACCACCGGCTCAAGGACCTGCTGGACGCGCCCTTCACCTACGTGAACGACCGGCTGGCGAAGCACTACGGCCTGCCGCCTCCGGGCACCGACGCGATGACGCGCGTGGGGCTGGAGGGCCACCCGGAGCGCTCGGGCCTCTTCGGCAAGGGGGCGCTGCTCACCGTCACCGCCAACGCGGACCGCACCTCGCCGGTGAAGCGCGGCGTGTGGGTGCTGGAGCAGCTGCTGTGCAAGGGACCGCCGCCTCCGCCTCCCAACGCGGGCGGACTGGCCCCGGCGGTGGACCCCACGCTCAACATCAAGGAGCGCATGCGACAGCACCGCGTGGACCCCACGTGCTCGGGGTGCCACACGCTGATGGATCCGCTGGGCTTCGGCCTGGAGAACTTCGATCCGGTGGGCCGCTGGCGCGTGAAGGAAGAGGGCGGCGCGACGGTGGACCCCAGCGGGGAGCTGCCCGGGGGCAAGGTGTTCAACGGCGTGGTGGAGATGCGCGCCGTGGTGAAGCAGGACCCGGCCCTGTCCGCGTGCATGACGCGGCACCTGCTGTCCTACGCGCTCGGCCGGGGCGCGGAGGCGTCTGACCGCTGCAACGTGCGCGACATCGCCCAGCAGGCCGAGTCCCAGGGCGGCCGACTCACCGACTACATCCTCGCCATCGTCCGCAGCGACGCGTTCCAGAAACGGGGTGGCGACACGGAAGGACCCACGCCATGAGCCGCCAGCCCCTCCTGTCCCGTCGGACCCTGTTGCGCGGCATGGGCGCGCTGATGGCGCTGCCCCTGCTGGAAGGCATGCGCCCCGGCGTGGCCCGGGGTGCCCCCGTGCCGGCGCCGCGCCGCTTCGCGGTCTTCTACACGCCCTGTGGCATCCACATGCCCAAGTGGACGCCCGGGGGCGTGGGCGCGAACTGGTCCCTGACGCCCACGCTCGCGTCCCTGGCGCCCGTGAAGAATGACGTGCTGGTGCTGAGCGGCCTGGACAACCTGCCGGGCAGGCCGGACGGAGATGGCCACCACGCCGCCGCGACGTCCGCGTTCCTGAGCTGCGTGAAGGCCCTCAAGACGGAGGGCTCCAACATCCGCACCGGCATCTCCATGGACCAGGTGCTGGCGAAGGCCGTGGGCAAGGCCACGCGCTTTCCGTCGCTGGAGCTGGGCATCGACCAGGGCAAGGGCATTGGCAACTGCGACTCCGGCTACGCGTGCCCGTACGCGAACAACATCGCCTGGGCGGGGCCCTCCACGCCGGTGCCCAAGGAGACGAGTCCCCGCGCCGCCTTCGAGCGGCTGTTCGCGGACTTCGACCCGAACATCACCCAGGCGGAGCTGGTGAAGCGGCGTGCGTACGGCCTGAGCATCATCGACGCCGTGCGCGACGACGCGAAGGCGCTGGAGGGCCGGCTGGGCACCACCGACCGGCGCAAGCTGGACGAGTACTTCACCGGCGTGCGCGAGCTGGAGATGCGCGTCAACGCGATGGAGGGCGCGGGCCCGACGTGCGGCGCGGTCGCGGCCCCCGTGGACACGCTGGACGTCCGCGAGAAGACGAAGGCGATGATGGACCTCATCGTGCTCGCGTTCCAATGCGACCTCACCCGCACGTGCACCTTCATGCTGGGCAACGCGCGCAGCCAACGCGTGTATTCGTTCCTGGGCCTGTCCGGCGAACACCACGCGTACTCGCACCACCAGAAGGCCCAGGCCAACTACGACGCGCTGGCGAAAATCGACAAGTGGGAGGTGGAGCAGTACGCGTACCTCCTCCAGCGCATGAAGGGCGTGCTGGAGGGGGAAGGCACCCTGCTGGACCACAGCGCGGTGTACTTCTCCAGCGAGGTCGCCGACGGCAACATGCACGAGCACACGAACCTGCCCATCCTCCTCGCGGGGCGCGCGGGCGGAGCGCTCTCCCCGGGCCGGCACGTGCAGTACGAGGACGTGCCCCTGGCGAACCTCTACATCTCCCTGCTGAACATTTTCGGCGTGCCCGTGACCACCTTCGGTGACGGCACGGGGCCGCTGACGGGATTGGCCGGGTAGCGGAGACGAGCAGGCACCCGCTCGGGCACCCCGGGGGCTGCCTGCTCCGTTCACTTCTCCCTGCACGGAGGGGCGCGGCGCGGGATGATTCCGCCCATGCCTCTTCCTGTGCTTCGTCGCGGGCTCGCCGTGGTGTTGCTGGCCCCGTTGCTCGGCTGTGTCTCCACCGCGAACCCCACGCGTCCCGCGCCTGCCTCCGCGAAGAAGGGCGCGGCCACCGCCGCCGCGCGCAAGCTGCCCGCGGCCACGCCGACACCGACGCCGTCGGATGGCACGCGCAAGCCCGTGCCTTCCGCCGCCGACCTGAAGCGCGACATGGTGGCCGCGCACAACCAGGCGCGGGCCCAGGCCTCGCGTCCCACGCCGAAGCCCGCGCTGCCGGCGCTCACGTGGTCCGACGAGGCCATGCGCAAGGCGGAGTCCTACGTGAAGGAGTGCCGCTTCGAGCACAACCCGGACCGGGGCACGTTCGGGGAGAACCTGGCCGCCGCGACGCCTGACACCTGGACCACCGCGCAGGTGGTGAAGAGCTGGGCGGACGAGTCCGCCGACTACGACTTCGCGCGCGGCACCTGCAAGCCGGGGAAGATGTGCGGCCACTACACGCAGGTGGTGTGGCGCAACACGAAGGCGGTGGGCTGCGCGACGCGGCTGTGCACGAAGAACTCGCCCTTCGGCAAGGATGTGGGCACGTGGCAGCTCTGGGTGTGCAACTACGCGCCGCCGGGCAACTGGGTGGGCCAGAAGCCCTACTGACGCCCTACCGGGCCGCGAGCGTGATGACCTCGATGCCGTCCTTCGTGCCCACCGCGAAGCGGCGGTTCACGGGGTCCATCGCGAACGGCGGAGGGGCAGGCACGTGGTGGCGGATGCTGCCCAGCGCCAGGCCCGTGTCCAGGTCCTCCCAGCGCTGCACGACGCGGCCGGTGGCGCGCTCCACCCGCTTCGGATGCTTGAAGAAGTCCACCACGTGCGCCGCGTCCACGACCATCAGCGGGCCGGCGGGCTCCTCCAGGGGCACCTCCGACAGCACCTTGCGCTCCGCGAGCGAGTACGTGCCCAGGTGGAAGGTGTCGCCGTCCCTGGTGGATTCGTCCACGCGGACGAAGACGAGCGTGTCTCGCGCACCGAAGGCCGCGGACATGAAGAACAGCCCCCCTTCCTCCGTGTCGGCCAGGAGGTTGCCCTTCTCCAGCGACGTGGGGTCCTCCAGCGCCCGGGACACATCGAACACCGACACCGCGTCCACCGGGTGCCAGATCCACCCCGCGCTCGACAGGTAGCGCCCGTCCGGGCTGAACTGGAGCCGCGAGTGGAAGAAGTCCACCGCGTCATTCGTGCGCTTCGTGAGGCGCTCGCCCGTCGCCACGTCCTCCAGCTCCAGCACGCAGTAGGAGTCCGGACAGTGGGCCAGGAGCGTGCGGCCACTGGGGAACGTGTGCAGGGCGACGGGGTAGTCGAAGACGTTCGCCTGGTAGAAGTCGCGCTGGAGCTGGCGCATCACCCGGGTGCCCTCCAGCAGCAGCCCCGTCGTGCCCAGCGATTCGTACAGCACGCTGTAGCGCCCGTCCGGGGACACCACCGCGCGGTCGAAGCGGTAGGCGAAGTTCACGTGCGGGTCGAAGCAGGTGCCGTCCAGGTGGTAGCGCACGCCGCCACCCACCGGGTCCACGAGCGCTTCGCCGCTCCAGCACAGGGAGGTCACGGCACAGCGCGTCTTCAGGGTCTGTCTCTGGAAATCCATGGCCCCCGTGACGGGGGCCACCGGGGGGCCCTGACACCCGGCCCCGGAAGGCTCAGGCCGGGATCATCGTCAGGAGCTGCTGCGCCTGCGCGCGCAGGTCCTTGTCGTCGCCCTTGAGGACCTTCTGGACGTGATACCGGGCCCGCGCGGGGTCACTGAGGCGCAGGGCCAGCGCCAGGTTGAAGTGCGTGGGCGGATCCGCCGGGTGCGCTTCCAGCACCGGGCCGAGCACGCGCACGGCGAGCGCGGGGCCTTCCTGGGGGACATGCTCCAGGTAGTGCACGGCCAGGTCGTTGGGGGCGCCCGTCTCCGTGGGCGCGAGCGCCACGGCCTCCTCCAGCAGCGTGCGCACCCGGCCACGCTGGCCCGCGACGTCCAGCGCCCGCGCGAGCTGCCGGCGCGTTTCCACCGAACCGGGGTCCCGGCGGAGCACCTCCTCGAAGAGGGGCACGGCCTCCGTCAGCTTGCCGGCGAGCAGCGCGGCCATGGCGTGCAGGCCGATGAAGTCGGTGTTCTCCGGCGCCAGTTCGCGCAGCCGCACCGCGGCGGCCAGGGCGTTCTGCGTCAGGCCCCCGAGCAGCGACAGGTTGAAGACCTCTTCCCAGAGGACCACGTCGTCCGGGGCCAGCGTCAGCCCGTCGCGCAGCTCCTGCAGGGCCAGCCCCAGGTCGCCCGTCTCCAGATACGCCCGCGAGCGATCCCACTGCGCGCGGTAGGACTCCTTCACCATCATCACCCTCCGTCGGGGCAGGCCTCCGCCGGAGGACACCCGGATGGGACGCTCAGCCCCGGAACACCTTGTGGAACAGCCGCATGAACATGCCCGACTTGGGCGCGGTCTCCGGGCGGCCGGACTGCTGCTGCTGCGCCTCCGCCTGGAGGTCCAGCTTCATCTTCAGCTTCTTGAGGTCGGGGTCGATGGAAAAGGTGCTGAACTCATCGTTCCCCTCCAGGGCTGTCTGGACCTTGCGCGCGCGGGAATCATTCTGGCTCATGTCGCGTCTCCTGACCGAACATCGCACCCTAGCACAGCGTGCCATCCCACCCCACCCTGGCGACCCTCCCCTGTCCGCTTGCCCGTACACCCACCCGCACGCGGATAATCCAGCCCATGCGCCGCCTCCCTTCCCTGCGTTCCCTCTCCGCCGTCGGTCTGCTCACACCGTTGCTCCTGCTCGCCTGCATTCCTGACGGGGACACGACGGATCCCACCTCGGACGGGGGCCTCGGCGGTGACGCCGGCACCTCCGGCGACGCGGGCACGACGTCCGACGGTGGGCCCGTGGGGCCCACGGCGTTCGCCACGGACATGCTGGAGGCCCACAACGCGGCCCGGGCCGCCGCGCAGCCGACGCCGGCCCCCGCGCTGGCGCCGCTCGTCTGGGACGCCACCGTGGAGGAGACCGCGCGGAAGTGGGCGGACAACTGCAAGTTCGAACACAACCAGGGCCGGGGCAACGCCGGGGAGAACCTCGCCGCCTCCTCGCCGGACAACCTCACGACGAAGGCGGTCGTGAAGGGCTGGGACGACGAGAAGAGCGACTACGACTACGCGAAGAACGCCTGCGCGTCGGGGAAGGTGTGCGGCCACTACACGCAGGTGGTGTGGCGCAACACCACCCGGCTGGGTTGCGCCTACAAGCGCTGCACGACCAACTCGCCCTTCGGCGGGAGCTTCCCCACGTGGGACTTCTGGGTGTGCAACTACGCGCCGCCGGGCAACTACGTCGGCCAGCGTCCGTACTGACGCGGGCCGGGTCTGCGCGCGCCCTCAGCGCTTGAGTGTGCGCGCGAGGAACGCGGACGTCTCCGCCCAGGCCGCCGCGGCGGAGCGTTCGTCGTACTTCCCACCGGACGGGTTGGCGAAGGCGTGGTCCGCGTCGTACTCCAGGATGCGGCTTCTCACGCCCGCTTCGTCCAGCGCCTTCTCGAAGGCGCGCACCGTCTCCTGCGGGATGGACTTGTCCTTCGTCCCGAAGATGCCCAGCACCTGGGCCTTGATGCTGGAGAGCTGCTGCGGATCCGTCACCGGGTGGCCGTAGTAGAGGACCGCCGCGCTCAGCTCCGGCACGGCCATGGCGGTGCGCAGCGACCAGCCACCGCCGAAGCACCAGCCGATGCTGCCCGTGCGCGGGGCCTGGATGCGCGGGTCGCTCTTGAGGAACGCGTGCGCGGCCAGCAGCGTCTTCGTCGCCTGTTCAGCGTCCACCGCCTTCACCAGCGCGAGCGCCTCGTCGGGGTTGGCCGCCACCTTGCCGCCGTACAGGTCCACCGCGAGCGCCGCGTAGCCCTCCGCGGCCAGGCGGTCCGTCCAGTGCTGCACGTGCTCGTTGAGGCCCCACCACTCGTGGATGACGATGATGCCGGGCAGCGGGCCCTTCGCGTTCTGCGGCAGGCTCAGGTAGCCCTTCGCGCCGCCGGGCAGCTCCACCTCCACGCCCTTGCGCGCGGGCGCGGCGTCCGTGCGCAGGGTGTGCATGGCCTTGAACTCCTCCTCGGAGACGGCGCCCGTGGCGGAGGGCGTGCGGTCCACCTCCGCCGGCTTGCCCGTCGCGCAGGCGCCCAGCATCAGCGCCGCCGCCAACACCCACGTGAGCCTCTTCATGTCCGGCTTCATCGTTGTCGCGTCCTTTCAAGGCCCGGCGCTCTTCGCCTGGGACCCGTTGCGTGCTCGGGCCCGGGCGTAACGCGACGGGGACGGAGGCGCCAGTGCGTTGGGCCGCGCGGTGTCGTCCGGGAACGCGAAGAGGGCCGGCGCGAGGGAGTGTCCCCCACGTCCGGCCCTCGTCTCACCGCTCCGCTCGCGCGGGAGCGATGGGTGCGGCGGTGATTACTTCGTCGGCGCGGGAGGAGGCGTCGGCTTCGCGCCGGGCTTGCCGGCCGGGGGCGGGCCACCCATGCCGCCGGGCATACCGGGCATGCCGGGCATGCCACCGGGAGGCGCCTCGGGGGGCTTCACGATCTCGATGAGCTCCACGTCGAACACCAGGGCGGCACCGCCGGGGATGTTCGGGGGCGCGCCGCGGTCGCCGTACGCGATGTCGGAGGGGCAGGTGAGCTGCGCCTTGCCGCCGACCTTCATCTTCTGGAGGCCCTCGGTCCAGCACTTGATGACGCCCTGGAGCGGGAACTGGGTGGGCTCACCGCGCTTGAAGGAGCTGTCGAACTCCTTGCCGTCGGAGAGGGTGCCCTTGTAGTGCACCTTCACGATGTCGGAGGCGACGGGCTGGGCGCCGGTGCCCGCCTGGGTCTCCTTGTAGATGAGACCGGACTCGGTCTTCTGCGCGCCGGGCTCCTTGGCCTTCTCCTCCAGGAACTTGACCGACTTCTCCTTCTCCTGCGTGGCCTTGCGGACCGAACGCTCGCGGGCGAGCTCCTGGAGCTTGGGACCGTAGGTCTCCAGGTCCACGTCCGTCTTCTGACCGGACACCTGCGCGCCCAGGCCGGCCTTCACGAACTCCAGCTCCTGCGGGGTCATGTCGAACACGCTGATGCTGCGGCCGATGGACAGGCCCAGCGCGTAGAACGTCTTCTGCTCCTCGGTCTGGGGAGCGCCGGCGGTGGCCGCCGTGGTGGAGCCCGTGGCGCCGGGCTTGTCGCCCTGCGCGCCGCCCTGACCCTGGCAGGCCGTCAGGCTCAGCAGGGTCGCAATCAGCATCGTCTTCTTCATGATGTCGTCGCCTTTCCTTTGGCTCAGCGGCAGCCGACCGCCCGCTGCATGCCCGGGGCGCGGTCTACTACAGAAAATGCCCGCCATCCTCTTGGGAACCGTGCTTTCCCCGGATGGGTGTCCTGGCAGGTAGGACAACCGGCCGCCCGGCCTACAACCGGCGGGACGGGCGGGGATTCCCGGAAACAGGCCATGCGCGGCGCCCTGGAAGGCACCCCCTACGGCTTGCGTCCGAAGGCGGCCTGGGACACCAGCAGCAGGACGACGGCGCCCAGGATGGCGCCCAGGAAGCCGGTGGGCTCCGGGTCGCGCCAGTCGGTGCCGCGCCACACGGAGGTCAGGAAGCCGCCCACGAACGCACCCGCCACGCCCAAGAGCGTGGTGCCGATGCAGCCCAGGCGCTGGTTTCCCGGCAGCACGGCCCGGGCGATGAGGCCCGCGAAGAAGCCGAAGATGATCCAGCCCAACAACCCCATGGCACTCCTCCTGAGCCCTCGAGCGTGTGCCCCGCAGTCTGGCGCAGGGCACGCGGGGGCGGAAGTCCGGCGTCGTGTCGCATACGCTGCCGCGCACACCCCATGAGCCCCCTGCGACGCGCCACCCCGGACGACAACGCCGCGCTGTTGGATTTGTTCGGCGACGTGCCCATGACGGGCGACCTGGTGCTCAGCACCCAGCGCGCGCCGGACTACTTCGCCCTCTTCGCCATGCAGCGCGGCGAGGCCGAAGTCTGGGCCCACGGTGACGCGTCCCGCCTGGATGCCATGGGCGCCATCCACGTGCGCGACGGGTGGCTGGACGGCAGGCCGTGCCGCGTGGGCTACCTGGGCGATTTGCGCACCCGCTTCTCCGCGCGCCGGGCCCGGGGACTCGCCCGCTTCTATGGGCCCGTGCTGGAGGAGGCCACCCGGCGCCAGGGCGTGGACGTCTTCCTCACCGCCGTCATGGCCTCCAACGCCGCCGCGCTCCACGCCCTCGTGCGCCGCAACGCCACGCGCGAGGCCCAGCCGCACTACCACCTGCTGCGCGCCTTCTCCGCCATCTCCATCCAGTTCGTCCTCAACCGCCGCCCGCGCCCCAGCCGCTTCACCGTGCGCCGCGCCACCGCCGCGGACGTGCCCGCCATGGCCGCGCTCCTGGACGCCGACCACCGCGCGCGCCCCTTCGGCTACCGCTACGACACGGGCGAGCTGGAGCATCGCTTCGCCCACTGGCCGGGCCTGCGCGTGGAGGACGCGTTCCTGGCGTTCGACGCGGACGGGCGCCTCGTCGGCTGCACCTCCGCGTGGAACCCCGACGCGGTGAAGCGCTACCGCGTGATGGCGTACCGGGGCGGCATGAAGTGGGTGCGCCGGGGCTTCAACGCGCTCGCCACCGTGACGGGCGCGCCCCGCCTGCCGCCTCCCGGTGGGGACTTCCGCTACTTCTACCTTTGCAACACCTGCGTCCCCGGTGAAGACCCGGCGGTCTTCCGCGCGCTGCTCGACGCCGTGTACGCCGCGTTCCACGGCCAGGGCTTCCACTTCTTCACCCTGCAGCAGGACTCCGAGGACGCGCTGGCGCCCGCGCTGAAGGGCTTCCTCCAGCGCCGGCTGGACTTCCACCTCTACGCCGTCACGCCCGCCTCGCGTCCCCCGACGACCTTCGCCCGGGGACGCACCGGCTTCGAAATCTGTCTGCCTTGAGGGGGCTCCAGAGCTAGACGACGCGCGTCTTCCAGCGCCCCCGGCGGAACAGCACGATGCCGGACACGGACATCGCCGCGAAGGCCACCGGCACCGCGATGTACGCGCCCACCGCGCCCAGGCCGAACGGATGCGCCAGCACCCAGGCCAGCGGCAGCTCCAGCGCCCAGAGGCAGCACAGGTCGATGAGCGTGGGCGTCGTCGTGTCCCCCGCGCCGTTGAACGCGGAGGTGAGCACCATGCCGTACGCGCAGGAGACGAAGCTCAAGGAGAAGATGCGCAAGGCCGTGGCGCCCGTTTCCACCACCGCCGCGTCCGTCGTGAACACCCCCATGAGCGGTGTCGCGAAGACGAAGAACACCACGCCGATGGTGCTCAGCACGATGAGGTTGTAGCGGCCCGCCATCCACACCGCCCGCTCACCCCGCGCCACGTCGCCCGCGCCCATGCTCTGGCCCAGGAGCGTGGACGCCGCGTTGCCCAGGCCCCACGCGGGCAGCAGCGCGAACAGGACGATGCGGATCGCGATGGTGTAGCCCGCGAGCGCCGTGCTGCCGAACGACGACACGATGCGCACCAGCACCACCCAGCTGGACGTGGTCACCAGCGCCTGCACCATGCCCGCGCCCGACAGGCGCACCATCGCCAGCATCGTCCCGGGCTCCAGCGACACGTGCTCCCGCCGCACCTGGAGTCGCCCGTTCGCCTGCGCCAGCCGGAAGAGCTGGTAGAGCACGCCCGCGCTGCGGGCAATCGTGGTGGCCCACGCCGCGCCCACCACGCCCATCTCCGGAAACGGGCCCAGGCCGAAGATGAGACACGGGGCGAGCAGGATGTTGAGGCCGTTGGCCAGCGCCAGCGTGCGCATCGCGATGGCCGCGTCGCCCGCGCCCCGGAAGATGGCGTTGATGAGGAAGAGCAGGAGGATGCTCACCACGCCGCCCATCATCACGCGCGTGTAGCCCACGCCGTGCTCCAGCACCCAGGGCGAACCTCCCAGCGCCGTCAGCAGCGGCCGCGCGAAGACGATGCCCGCGATGGCCAGCACCGTGGAGAGCATCACGCCCAGGCCAATCGCCTGCACCGCCGTCCGCGCCGCCCGCTCCGAGTCCTTCTCGCCAATGCGCCGCGCCACCATCGCCGTGGCGCCGATGCTCAAGCCCATGCCGGCCGCGTAGATGATGGTGAGGATGGACTCGGTGAGGCCCACCGTGGCGACCGCCTCCGCGCCGAGCCTGCCGACGAAGGCGACGTCCACCACGGCGAACACCGACTCCATCAACATCTCCAGCACCATGGGCACGGCCAGCAGGAAGATGGCGCGCCGGAGGGGCAGGCGCGTCAGGTCCATCTCCGTGCCGTGCAGCGCCTCCTTCACCAGCGTCCACAGGCCCTTCGTCGGCGGGGACTCGGGGCCGGCGACGACGTCACGCGCCTCCGACGGGGACGTCTCTTCCAGGGGTGCGGGTCTCATGCGTGAGGCCTTCCTACAGGAACGCGGTGAAGGAGTGGCGCCCACCGAGACGCTCACGCCTCCCGTCCCCTGACGTCTGGAGGTGCCGCACCCACCCCTGTCCGTCCAGGGGGCGAGCGTCGTCTTCAGGACGGCGGTGTCGCGCCTGGGGGTGACACCCGATGAGAGGGGCGAGGTGTAGCTTGTAGCCTCCTGATGAGTCCTTCGACAGCGACCGCTTCCCCCCTGCCCACCGTGGTGGGACCCCATTTCACGCTGGCCTCGTCCGCGCGCCTGTTGGGCACGATCCAGGTCGGGCCAGGAGCCGTGATTTCCCGGGGCGCCGTCGTGCGCTCGGTGGGGGGCTCGGTGACCATGGGTGCCTCCTCCACCCTGCGCGAGGACGCCGTGATGGTGGGCACGCCCGAGCGCCCTGCCTTCCTGGGAGAGAAGAGCGTGCTGGGGCCCCGCTCGCTCGTCATCGGCGCGAAGGTGGGAGCGCTGTGTGACATTGGAGACAGCGCCATCCTGATGCCCGGCGTGACGGTGGGAGACCGCTGCGTGGTGGGCGAGGGCTCGGTGCTGCCTCCGGGCATGAGCGTGCCGGACGGGTCGGTGGTGTTCGGCCGGCCCGGCCAGGTGCTGCGGGTGCTCTCCGCCGAGGACGTGGCCCGCATGCAGCAGCGCCGGGGCGGAGACCTCTCCCTCACCGCTCCTCCTTTGACCTCTTTTTCAGCGCGGGACCGCGCCGAGGATGCCCCCATGGGCCAGCTCTACGCCTTCCGCGACCGTCACCCCTTCGTCCACCCCACCGCCACCCTCTTCTCCTCCGCGGAGATCTCCGGCGACGTCGTCATCGGCGCGGGCGCCATCATCGGCGCGGGCGTGAAGATCACCGGCGATTTGAACGGCCCGGTCCGCATCGGGGCGCGGGTGCAGATTCTTGAGAACACGGTGCTGCACCTCCTGCCGGACACCATGCTGGTGTTGGAGGAGGGCGTGGTGGTGGGACCGGGCTGCGTGCTGCACGCGTGCCAGTTGGGCGCGGGCACGGTGGTGGAGCCCGGCGCCATCCTCTGCGAGGGCAGCCACCTGGGCAAAGGCTGCCACGTGAGCGCCGGCAGTCTGGTGAAGGCCCGCGCGGTGTTCCCGGACTACGCGCTGGTGGAAGGCTTCCCCGCGGTGCAGGTGGGGACGCGCACGTCGCCGCCGGAGTCGCCGCGCTGGGTGCTGCGCCCGGAGGACCTGCCGGGCCTGCGGCGCATGGGGTGAGCCGTCCGCTCCTTGCACGGGTTGATCTGCTGGACCTGCTCGGGCATCTTCGGACGCCATGGGCAGGCTTGAGCAGATTGAAGCGGTCAGGGCGGTGTTCGAGATCGTGGGGCCGCTGGCCCTGGGGCTGATCAGCGGCTCGCTCTTCAAGAAGTTCGTGTTCCCCCAGGTCCTCGGACGGATGGGGAGCCGCCTCTCCGGGGTGGTGACCTCTCCCGCCAACGTCTTCTTCAACGGCCTGACCATCGGCGTGTTCCTGGGCGTGGCGGCGGCGTGCCATGCCTCCAACGCGCCGGAGACCCTGGCGTGGCTCCAGACGCACTTCAGCCTCCAGCCCCCACCGCTTGCGCTGCGGATCGCCTTCTTCGTGGCGACCTTCTTCTGCGGGTACAACCTCGCGACCCTCCCGTCGTCCACCCCCGAGGACGGCGAGTTCCAGGTGGATCCGCGCACCGGCCGGCGTTCGTAGGCGGGCGCTACACCCAGAACACCACGTCGCGCTCCGCGTCCTCGGGACCGGGGCCGTGGGCGCCCTCTCGCAGCCACCGGCGGTAGGCCTCCACGTCCGCGTGGTGCAGGTCCGCCTCCGTGCCGGAGTACACGCCACCACCGGGTCCATCCGTGAGGCCCTGGCGCTGCGTCTCCATGATGACGACGTCCTGCTGGATGACCTGCCGCGTGTACCAGCGCACGAAGGGTGTCAGCGCGCGGCCCACCCACGCGCCCGGCAGGTCCACCGGCAGCCGGTAGCTGATGGCCGTATACACGAGCGTGTCCGTGGGCCCGATGGGCGTGCACTGCGAGTTGATGGCGAAGCCGCTGTCACCCCACTGGTAGTCCACGCGGGTGACGTTGGGCACGATGAACTCATCCGTGTGCACCAGCGGCAGGCCGCGCGGGTTGAACAGGCGGCCCAGGCCCGTGAGCGCGTCCTCCTCCTGGAGGTAGGTCATCCGCACGCGGCCCGCGTGACGCTTCACCGTGGAGGGGACGCGCTTGCGCGTGGGGTTGCGGAACCAGCCCCGGTGCACGAAGGACGTGTGCGGCACGTCCATGAAGTTCTCCACCAGGTTCGTCACGCCGTTCGCGAAGCGCGTCACCATGAAGTAGACGGTCCAGCCGCGCTCGCCCCAGTAGGGCACGCGGAAGGGTTCGGCGCGCGCGCGCGTCACGTCCGCGCCCAGGTAGACGTAGACGAGCCCGTCCTGCTCCCGCGTGGGAAAGCGCGCGAGCCGCCCCAGGTCGCACGGCGCGGGCTTCAAGCCCTCGTGCGCGCAGGCGTCCGCGTCCAGCTTCTCTCCCCGCTGCGGAGGCCCCAGCGCCGGAATCTCCACCACCGCGCCAGACGCGTCGTACACCCAGCCGTGGTACGGGCAGCCCAGGCGTCCGTCGAACACGTCGCCCTTCGACAGGCGCGCGTTGCGGTGGAGGCAGCGGTCGCGCAGCGCGGTGGGCACGCCGTCGGGCCCGCGGAAGAGGACGAGCCCCGTGCCGAACACGGTGCGCGCCAGCGGCTTGTTCGCGGGCAGCTCCGTGGACAGACACGCCACGTACCAGAAGTCCTTCAGCGCCCCGCAGCGGGCGAGGTCCGCCTCCGCCTCCAGGTCCACCGTGGGCACCTGGGAACGGTCGTGGGGGTGTCTCATCGGATGACTTCCTTCCGGATCATGTCGTCGTTCCAGAGAACCACTCGGACCAGCCCGGTTGACGGTGCAGGTCCACGGGCTTGATGTCCCCCGCGCGTTGCCCGAGCGCGATGCACCGCGCCTCGTAGCGACGGGTTGCGTGCACCACGCGCACCGCGCGCACCGGCCCGAGCTGTCCAAGCTCGCGCGCATAGCGGTAGTGGTGGCCTTCGCACAGCGCGCGCTCCACGTCCGCCGCGATGGAGTCCAGGCGTTCGGAGGACAGGTCCGTCTCCAGGAAGAGGCGATAGGCGGGCGGCGTCCCCCACTCCGGCGCGAGCATCGCGAAGGCGGGACGGGGTGTGGACAGACAGGCGTCCAGCACCGTGCCCACCCGCGCGGCGGAGAGCTTCTCGCCCACCAGGTCCGTCACCGCGTCCGCTCGGCCCAGGAAGCGCAGGCAGGGGGTCGCGTGCACGAAGCCCTCCACGCGAACGAGGTCGCCCAGTCGGTAGCGCAGCAGTCCGCCGGACGTGGAGAGCAGCACCGCATAGGTGCGGCCCACCGTCAGCTCGTGCGCCAGGAGGGGGCGCGTGTCCGGACGCGTTGGATCCACGAACTCGTGGAAGTGGCTGCGCACCGCGAGCACCGGCGCGGGGGCATCGAAGAGCGGGAGGGTGATGACCCCTTCCGTGGCGAGCAGGCCCTTGCCCTGCACCTCCACACCTTCGAAGCGCCGACACGCGGGGGCCACCGCGTGCGCGGCCTGCGCGTCCGTCCACATGCTCAACAGCGCGAGCCCGGGCCACAGCGTTCGCCCGGATGCGCCGCCGTCGCGCAGGGCCGCACGCAGCACCTGGGCCCGTGCCGGGTCTCGCGTCCCCTGGAGTCCTCGCACCAGGGCATCCCAGGCCGGTGCACGGTCCGTGTCCGGCAGGCGCACGCCGTCCGCGTCGTGTTCGGGAGGCCGCAGCGTGCCGCGCTCCAGGTCTTCCGCCAGCCGCTCCCCGTGCCGCTCCAGCGCGTCCATCAGCAGCGTGAGGAAGCTGGGATTCCACACGCTCACCAGGGACAGGTCCGCGCACCGCACCAGGAACCACAGCGTCACGTAGCGGCACGGCTCCACATGCGGGGCCTGCCCCACCGCCCCCGGCACCGCGAAGACGCGGGAGAGCAGCGGCTGCAACGGACGCGGAAACCACGCGCTGTCCTCGGCGGAGCCCACCGGGATGCCGCCCTGGGTCCGGTGCTGCTTGCGGCCCAGCGGGGAGATGGACCAGTAGCTGGGGCCCGCGCGCACGGCGGGACGGCGCAGGAGCACCTCGTGAAGCATGGGCGCGAGCGCGCGCTGGAACTCTCCCAACAGGCCGCGTGTCACCGGCACCGGCTTGGAGGCTCCCGAGGAGCCGCCCGACAACTCGAAGCGCAACACGGGTTCACGCGTGAGGACGCGGGCCTCTCCCCGAGCGATGCGTTCGATGTCCGCCGTCATCGCATCCGGCGTGGACACCGGCACCGCGTCCTGGAACTCCCGCGCGGTCCGCACGCGTCCGAAGTGCACCACCCGGCCTGCCTGGGCCGTGCCTTCCGCTGCCTGGAGCACCCGCGCGAGGCACTCCGCCTGTGCCGCTTCAGGCTCCCGAAGCGCGTGACGGAAGCGCAGCGCGGACGGCGTCAGCGCCGCGAGGGTCGCGGTCAGCATCCGGCGCGAGGTCAGCACCTCACGTCCCCACGCGGATCCGCGACGCATCGCGCTCCCGGCGGGCCCACCGGCGAAGCTGTCCCCACACGCTGCGCGCCAGCGCCCGCGTCAGGTCCCAGCCACGGATCTCCACCAGGCACACCAGCTCCTCGCCGTCGCCATGGCCCGGGTTGCGCTCCGCGAAGTAGGCGATGTGCGGATGCCCCGCCGCGTCCCGGTCGATGGGCGAGACCCCATCCCTCACGCGGTAGTGCGCCCCATCGAACCGCAGCGTTCCGCGGCCCGCGTCGTACTGCGCGCCGAACCACCGCGTCGCCAGCGCATGCAGGAACTCCGACCGCCCGGACGGCGGCGTCCAGTCCCGCCTGGGGTGCGTGCGCGGGAAGTAGTTCACCGCCAGCAGGTACGTCTTGTATCCGCCCGACAGCAGCAGCCAGTACAACGGCCGCCACGGCCTGCGCAGCTTGCGCGCGAGCAGCAGCCGGCCGAACACCACCTGCAACGTCTTGTGGCCCCACCAGTCCGGGTGGATGACCGTGTCGCCCGAGTACAGCACCTCCGCCCCGTCCTCCTCCGCGAGGCGCACCGTGCTGAACCCCACCAACTCTCCCGTGCGCCGCGCGTGCAGCAGGAACACGTACTGCTTCGCGTCCAGGTCCTCCTGGAAGCGCTCCGCGCTCACGCCCACGTAGCAGCACTGCATCAACGCCAGCATCCGCGCCCGGGTGTCGGCGGAGAGGGCTTCGCGCCGCACGGTGGTGCCCTTCATCGCGGAGAGCATCGCTTCAGCGTCCTCCCCGTCGCGCCGTGGGAGCAGGCGGCTGGCGCACCTCCTGGTAGCGGTCCGCCTCCAGCGTCACCTCCTGCGGCTCGGCGCCATACCAGTGGACCGTCGCCTTCACCGGCCCCGCGTGACGGCCCAGGCCGAAGTGCAGACGCGGATCCGCCGATGCGGAGAAGCCGCCCATGAGCCCCACCTCGCGCACCTGCTCCACGCGCTGGCCGTTCTCCTCGTAGGAGACGACCACGCGCGTCCCCACCGCGCTCCGGTGCGTGCGCTGACCGTCGCCCACGAGCTCCAGCCCCACGAAGTGCGCGTCCGGCTTCGACTCCGGGGTGCTCGTGCGCAGCGTGTTGCGATACAGCGACACCGGCGCGTGCTGGTTGGTGACGAGCACGTCCAGGTCCCCGTCATCGTCCAGGTCCGCCATCAGCACGCCGCGCGAGTTGTCCGGCGCGTCGATGCCCACCTCCCGCGCCACGTCCACGAAGTGCCCCGGTCGCGCGCCGCCCAGGTTGAGGTACACGCGCCGCGCCTCGTTCGGATAGAGCACGCGGCCCCGGATGTCGCCCCACTTGTCCGCGTACGTGTGCACCTCCGGACCCGACTGCATCAGCTTGTGGTTCACGTACCAGTAGTCGTTGCGCTGCCCCTCCGGGATGCGCCACTTCGGCGCGTCCAGGCGCGCGTCCACCATGCCGTTGGCCTGCACCAGGTCCGGCCACCCGTCCGCGTCCAGGTCCCCCGCCGCCGCGCCCCAGCCGAAGCGCCGCTCGTTGAGCGCGCCCCGGAAGGTGGCCTCGTCCTTGAACGACGGCACGAAGGCGTCCTCCCCCGGCCCCACCATCCACAGCAGGCTGCCCTCCGCCTGGAGCGCGTGGTGCACGTTGGACACGTACACGTCCAACCAGCCGTTGCGGTCGAAGTCCGCCACGCTCGCGTTCATGCCCTTGTACGTGTCGCGGCCAATCTCCCCGAAGCGGTGGCCCACGAGGTGGCGGAAGTGCCGCCCGCCCTCGTTGAGGTAGACGTCGTCCGGCCCGAAGTCGTTGGCCACGTAGAGGTCCGTCCACCCGTCGCGGTTCAGGTCCACCGTGCTCACCGCGAGCGACCAGTGCGTCTGCGACAGGCCCAGCGCGTCCACGTCCTGCTTCTCGAACGTGCCGTCGCCGCGGCCCCGGTAGAGCGCGTTCTTCCCGCCGTTGTTCGCGTCGTGCCAGCCGTCGTGCATGAAGCGCAGCATCCGCCGGTCGCCCGCGTACTCGGGCGCGGGGAGCTGGAAGAGGTTGAGCGGCGTGGGCGTCGGGTAGTCCGGCAGGTGCGTCGTCATCGCGTTGAGCACCAGCAGGTCCAGGTGCCCGTCCCGGTCGTAGTCCAGGAACGTGAGCCCCAGGCTCACCGCGTGGTCCGTCACGCCCGCGGCCTCCGTCGCGTCCTCGAAGCCCGCCGTGCCCGTCTCCTTCAGCGTGTTGCGCAGCAGGCGCACCGGCCCGAAGGCCACCGCCACCGCGAGGTCCAGGTCTCCGTCCCCGTCCCAGTCCACGAACGTCCCGCCGCCCGCCAGGCCCTCTTCCTTGTAGCGGGTGGCGAAGCGCTCCAGCGCCGGCACCGCGACGCGTTCGAAGCGCAGGTCGCCCAGGTTGCGGTAGAGCCCCGCGTGGTGCTCCGGCGTGCCCAGCGGGTGCGTGAGGAACAGGTCCAGCCGGCCGTCGCCGTCGAAGTCCCCGGTGGCCACCGCGTCGCCTACGGCAACCAGCCACTTGGCCACGTGGGCCACGCGCGGATCCAACTCCTCCAGCGTGTTCCCCATCGTGGAGGACAGGCCCGCCTTCGCGACGTCCTGCGAGTCCAGGTGGAACGTCAGCGGCGCCGAGCGCGCACCGGGCGCGGCCATCACCGCGTGCCCCGTGGCCAGCACCGCGCCCAGCCCGCCCACCACGCCCACGCGGCGGAGCACGTCCGGGGACAGGAGCCGGCGCAGGGACTCGCGGCCTCCGGCGCGCCAGGCGGCCCGGGCGTGCATGAACACGAAGCGCGTGGTGGCCACGGTGAGCGCCGCGTAGAAGAACGTGTAGACGCTCTCCTTCAGGTGCAGCACCAGGTCCACGCACGTGATGGCCAGCGCGAGCAGCACCTGGGCCCTGGGCGTCCCCGGCGACGTGGCCGGGTCGGTGAGCATGTAGAAGACGAAGATGAAGAACGAGGGCGCGCCCAGCGTGCCCAGGAACAGCACCTCCGGCGGCAGGTGGTGGCGCAGGATGAAGGCCCGGAGCGCCGTCTGGAGCGCGTAGAAGGTGAGGAAGCTCACCACCAGCCAGCCCCGGCCCACGCGGAAGAAGAACAGCACCAGCGCCGCCATCACGATGAAGGCCGACAGCGCCACCTCGCCGTTGGCCCACTGGTAGGCGGGCGCGGCGGTGATGAGCTCCCGCGTGACGAGCAGCGACACCGCCACCGCGAACATCGACGGGTTGAAGACGTGCCGCCCCTGGAAGGTCAGCAGGTACTTGGAGCCGATGGCCAGCCACACCGGCAGCCACAACAGCGTGCTCGCGTGCGAGTAGTTGAGCAGCAGCGCCAGCGAACAGCAGGAGATGTACGCGGAGAGCGGCACCACCTTCTGGCGCTTCAGCACCCAGCCGAGCGCCGCGTCCAACAGCGTGCCGGAGACGACCAGGAAGGCCATCTGCCCGGGGCTGCGGTTGAAGCCGAAGAAGGTGAAGCCCAGCACGCCGTAGAGCGTGAGCAGCGCCGCGAAGGGCAGCCGGGGGTCATTCCACCGGGGGAAGACCCAGCCGCCCCATTCCACACGCGTGGCCACAGGGCCCGGCGTCATCGCCACATCCACACTCATGATTGACCGTCCCGGGACACGCGCGGAGCGTGCCGCGCCCGCCTCCAGGAGTCCAATCCCCACGAGGCTTGCATCCGACGCCCATGCGTGGAGTCGTAGCCCCTGACGATGTCCCGCACGCCGCCTCCCCTCC
>NZ_RAWD01000087.1:0-29956 GCF_003612065.1 Corallococcus sp. CA047B | reverse complement strand
GGGGGAAGGGGCGCACGGGCCTGGGCCGGCAGGGCGAGCGTCAGCCCGAGTCCCGCGACGCAGAGTGCGCCCCGCCAACGTCGGGCGGGGGTGCGCATCAGAAGGAAACGTACCAGAGCGGTGTTGAAGGGATCCACGCGACGAAGGCCGCCGCCCATCCGGGGCGCTGGCACCGTCCCGGGGCTCGTGGTGAAAATCCGGCGTGTTGACTGACGGGGGGACTCCCTCTATGTTGCGCGCCCTTTTGGATGGGACGCCTCGTAGATGCTCGTAAAGATTGAACAAATCAAAGATGCGGGGCTGAAGCTCGATGAGCCCATCGCTCTTGGGCTCCTGTCGGACGTCCTGGGTGGCGCGGCGTCGGGTCATGACACCGGCTTCCAGGCGACGGAACCGTCCACGCTCCATGCCTCCCTGCGCAAGCTCAGTGGCGGCGTGCTGCTGCAGGGCAGCTTCACGCTCAACGTGAACGCCCCCTGCAAGCGCTGCATCACCGACGTGAAGATGTCCCTCCCGGTGTCCTTCACCATCAACCTGGTGCCCGAGTCCCTGGCCCGGGGGGATGACTTCAAGGACGACGACGAGAAGGTCATGGAGAAGAAGGAGCGCGCCCAGGGTGAGTCCGGCGGCACCTTCGCCATCAACGATACGGATGAGCAGGTGTTCGACGGAAAGACGATCGATCTGGATCCGATCGTCCGAGAACAGGTATTGCTCGCCCTGCCGATGAGCGCGGTCTGCCGTGAAGACTGCCAGGGGCTCTGTGCGCAGTGCGGCCAGAACCTCAATGAAAAGAAGTGCGGCTGCACGCCGAAGGTCTCCGACCCTCGACTGTCGCCGCTGATGAACATCAAGCTGAACTGACGGTCCCTATGCCCCTCGCAGGTCGCGAGGGGGGACGGGTCCGAAGCCGAGGTGAGTCGTGGGAGTTCCCAAGAAGCGGACGTCGAAGATGCGCCGGGACCGTCGTCGGGCGGGCAACAACAACCTGCGGATCGCCGTGCAGGTCATCAAGTGCTCCAAGTGCAAGGAGCCCGTGATGCCGCACCGCGCCTGCGCGGCCTGTGGCAATTACGGGGGCCGTGAAGTCATCGCGACCGCCGCGGAGTAGTTGAAAGGCGGATGACGCCGGTGCGGCTCGTCCTCGACGCGATGGGTGGCGACCACGCCCCTGACGCCGTCGTGGAAGGGGGCGTGCTGTTCGCGCGAGCGTATCCCGGGCACGAACTCGTGCTGGTCGGGGACGCCACGCGTGTACGCCCCGTCCTGGAGCGCGCCGGTGCCCCCGCCAACGTCCAGCTCCACCACGCTTCGGAAGTGGTGGAGATGGACGACCCCGCCACCGCTGCGTTCCGACGCAAGCGGGACTCCTCGCTCCGGGTGGGCTTCGCGCTCGTCCGGCAAGGGGAGGCGTCCGCCCTGGTCTCCGCCGGCAACTCCGGCGCGGTGATGGCCGGTGGCATGTTGACGCTGGGCCGCATCCCTGGCGTGGAGCGTCCGGCCATCGCGGCCCTGTTCCCGGCCCTCAAGGGCGGCGGCCGCTGCCTGCTGCTCGACGCGGGCGCCAACGTGGACTGCCGCCCCTCGCACCTGGCCCAGTTCGCCGTGCTCGGCGAGGCCTACCTGCGCACCCGCCTGGGCGTGAAGCGCCCCCGCGTGGCGGTGCTCTCCAACGGCGAGGAGGCCTCCAAGGGCACGCAGTTGACGCGGGACGCCAGCGCGCTCCTGCGGCGCTCGGACCTGGACTTCGTGGGCTACGTGGAGGGCAAGGACCTGTTCTCCGGGGACGTGGAAGTGGTTGTCACCGACGGCTTCACCGGCAACATCGTCCTCAAGACGTCCGAGGGCGTGGGCATGGGCATCACCGGCCTGCTGCGTCAGGCCATCGAGAAGCGCGGCGGCCTGCCGGAGAAGCTGGGAGCGCTGCTCCTCAAGCCCACGCTCGCGGGCCTGCGCCGCGTCATGGACTACGCCGAGTACGGCGGCGCCCCGCTCCTGGGACTCCAGGGGGTGGGCATCGTCGCGCATGGCCGGTCGTCCCCTCGCGCCATCCACAACGCGCTCGTCACCGCGCTCCAGCACGTGCGCGCGGGGGTGCAGGAGGAACTGACGCGCTGCATCGCCAATGCCGCTGCCTGGCTTCCTCCCCACACGCGGGGAAGGAAGGCGGAGACGGAAGAGGTTCCTGATTAGAGCGCGTGGCCCCGGTGTCGGGCTCCGACGGCGCTTCCCATCGGAGAAACCCCCGTGTCACGCACCCAGATCCTCGGTACCGGTTCCTATGCTCCCACGCGCGTCCTGACCAACCAGGACCTGGAGCAGCTCGTCGACACGTCGGATGCGTGGATCCGCGAGCGCACCGGCATCCAGGAGCGCCGTCAGGCCGCGCCGGACGAGGCGACGAGCGACCTGGCCGTGCAGGCGTCCCTCCAGGCGCTCCAGATGGCCGGCGTGGCTCCGGAAGACCTGGACCTCATCGTCGTGGGCACCGTCACCCCGGACATGCCCATGCCGTCGTGCGCCGCGCTGGTGCAGGCGAAGCTGGGCGCGCGGCGCGCGTTCGCCTTCGACGTGTCCGCCGCGTGCGCCGGGGCCCTGTATGCCCTGAGCGTGGCGGATCAATTCGTGCGCTCGGGCCAGGTGAAGCGGGCGCTCGTCGTGGGCGCGGAGCTGCTCACCCGCGCGGTGGACTGGAGCGACCGCAACACCTGCGTCCTCTTCGGGGACGGCGCGGGCGCGATGGTGCTGGGCCCGGGACCCGCTTCGGAGGAGGGCCCGGACGCCATGGCGCCCCGCGGCATCCTCTCCACCTGCCTGCGCACCGACGGCTCCCTGGCGGACATGCTCTGCATCCCCGCAGGGGGTTCGCGCACCCCCGTCACCGCGGACAACGTGGATGCAAATCTTCACAAGCTCAAGATGAACGGGAAGGAGGTGTTCCGCTTCGCCGTGCGTGCGCTGGTGGAATCCACCCAGGCTTCGTTGGGGTCCCACGGGATGAATCCGGGGCAGGTGGACCACGTCATCGCGCATCAGGCCAACCTGCGAATCCTGGAAGCCGTGCTGCAGCGTCTGGAAATCCCGCGTGAAAAATGCTGGCTCAACCTGCACAAGTACGGCAACACGTCGTCCGCCTCGCTGCCCATGTCACTGGACGAGGCGCAGCGCGCCGGCCGCCTCAAACGCGGCGACGTCATCGCGATGATGGCCATTGGCGCGGGCATGGCGTGGGGCAGCGCGGTGGTGCGCTGGTAGGCAGGACGACACAAGGAAGGACCGCAACATGGCGAAGGTCGCGTTCGTGTTTCCCGGGCAGGGCAGCCAGGCCGTGGGGATGGGCAAGGACCTCTACGAGCAGTTCCCCGAAGCGCGCGCCGTCTTCGACGCCGTGGACGACGCGCTCAACGAGAAGCTGTCCACCACCTGCTTCGAGGGTCCCGAGGACGCGCTGAAGCTCACCGCCACCACCCAGCCGGCCATCCTCACGGTGTCGGCCGCGGTGCACGCGGTGTTCAAGACGCGCGGCCCGGCCCCGGCGTTCGTCGCCGGGCACTCGCTGGGTGAGTACTCCGCGCTGGTGGCCGCGGGCTCCCTGGACCTGCGCGACGCGGCGCGGGCGGTGCGCGCTCGCGGCACGTTCATGCAGGAGGCGGTGCCCGCGGACGTGGGCGCCATGGCGGCCATCCTGGGGCTCGCGCCGGACGCGGTGAAGGCCGCCTGCGACGCCGCGGCGGAGGGTGAGATCGTGTCGCCCGCCAACTACAACTCGCCCGAGCAGACCGTCATCGCCGGCCACAAGGCCGCGGTGGAGCGCGCGGGCCTCAAGTGCAAGGAGGCCGGGGCCAAGCGCGTGATGCCGCTGCCCGTCTCCGCGCCCTTCCACTGCGCGCTGATGGATCCGGTGAAGCCGAAGCTCGCGCAGGTGCTCGCGGGCGTGCGCGTGCTCGCGCCCCAGGTGCCGGTGGTCAGCAACGTGGAGGCCACGCCCAACTCGGACGCCGCTCGCGTGGTGCCGCTGCTGCTGGCGCAGGTGAGCGCGCCGGTGCGCTGGATCGAGTGCGTGGAGGCGCTGAAGGCCCACGGCGTCACGCACGTGGTGGAGCTGGGGCCGGGCAAGGTGCTGGGCGGCCTCATCAAGCGCATCACCAAGGACATCGAATCGTTCAACGTCGAGAACGCCGCGACCCTGGAGAAGGTGCTCGCCGCGTTGGGGGCAGCATGAGCGGCTTCAAGGAGAAGGTGGTCCTGGTCACGGGCGGCTCGCGCGGCATCGGCCGGGCGGTCGCGCTGGCCTTCGCGAAGGCGGGCGCGTCCACGGTCGTCATCAGCTACGTGGGCAACGAGGCCGCCGCCCAGGAGACCGTGGGGCTGCTCCAGCAGGCGGGGGCGAAGGCGGAGGCCATCCGCTTCGACCTGCTGGACACCGCCGCGTGCGCCGGCGCCGTGGACGGCGTCATCAAGACGCACGGTCGGCTGGACGTGCTCGTGAACAACGCGGGCCTGGCGGTGGACGGCCTGGTCATGCGTGTCAAGGATGAGGACTGGGACAAGCAGCTGGATGCCAACCTGCGGGGTCCCTTCGCGCTCATCCGCGCCGCCAGCCGCCCGATGATGAAGCAGAAGAGCGGGGCCATCATCAACATCACCTCCGTGGTGGGGGAGATGGGCAACCCGGGTCAGTCCGCCTACTCGGCGGCCAAGGCGGGGCTTATCGGCATGACCAAGTCGGTCGCCAAGGAGCTGGCCAGCCGCAACATCCGGGTCAATGCCGTGTCCCCGGGCTTCATCGCGACGGACATGACGTCGCATCTGGACGACGAGCTGCGCCAGAAGATGGTCGGCGGCATTCCGCTGGCCCGCCTGGGCAACCCGGACGAGGTCGCCGGGGCCGTGGTGTTCCTGGCGAGTGATGCGGCGTCCTACATCACCGGCGAGGTCCTGAAGGTCAACGGCGGCATGTACATGTAAGCCAAGGTTGGATTGCCGCCGGGCGTGGGATATACCGCGCCGGCCTTAAGACAGCCCGCGAGTCAAGCCGGGTCCCTACCCGGCCGCTGGAGGATTTACACTTATGACGACTGCCCCCGTGAACGTCGAAGCCAAGATCAAGTCCATCATCGCCGACCAGCTCGGCGTGGGAGAGGACGAGATCAAGCCCGAGTCCTCCTTCATCGAGGACCTGGGCGCGGACAGCCTCGACATCGTTGAGCTGGTGATGGCGATGGAAGAGGAGTTCGAGGTCGAGATCCCCGACGACGAGGCGGAGAACATCAAGACCGTCGGCGACGCCATCAACTACGTGAAGACCCACAAGAAGTAGCCGCGGCATCCAGCAGTGTCGGGGCCACGGGGGGCGCGCTTGCCCGGCGCTCCGGTCCCATCGCGGTCCGCGGTCAGTGGAGAGGACAAGTGTCAAACCGTCGAGTCGTCATCACCGGCACCGGCATGATTTCCGCGCTGGGCACCGGCACCGAGAAGAACTGGCAGGCGCTGCTGGCCGGCCAATCCGGGATCGGTACGATCACCCGTTTTGAACTGGGGAAGCTCGACGCGCGCATCGCGGGCGAGGTGAAGGACTTCCAGCCCGAGCAGTTCATCGACCGGCGTGAAGTGCGCCGGATGGACCTGTTCGCCCAGTACGCGATGGCCGCGGCCGACATGGCGGTGAAGGAGTCGGGCCTGCCCATCGGCCCGGACGCGCCCCATGGCTACAACCCGGAGCGCGTGGGCGTCATCGTGGGCTCCGGCATCGGGGGCATCTCTTCCCTGGAGGAGCAGCACCGCAAGGGGCTGGAGAAGGGGTTCGACCGGCTGTCTCCCTTCTTCATCATCCAGATGATCGTCAACATGGCGCCTGGGCTCATCTCCATGCGCTACAACTGCAAGGGCCCCAACTGGGCCCCGGTGTCCGCGTGCGCCACCAGCGCCCACGCCATCGGCGAGGCCTGGAAGTCCATCCGCCTGGGTGAGACGGACGCGGCCATCGCTGGCGGCGCGGAAGCGGCCATCACGCCCCTGGGCATGGGCGGCTTCTCCGTGATGAAGGCCCTGTCCACGCGCAACGACGACCCCGCGGGCGCCAGCCGTCCGTTCGACAAGGACCGCGACGGGTTCGTCATGGGTGAGGGCGCGGGCATCGTCGTGCTGGAGGAGATGGAGGCCGCGAAGAAGCGCGGCGCCAACATCCTCGCGGAGGTCGTGGGCTACGGCGCCAACTCCGACGCGTACCACGTCACCCAGCCGGCCCCGGAGGGCGAGGGCGCGGCGCGCTGCATGCGGCTGGCCCTCCAGTCCGCGGGCATGCGGCCGGAGGAGGTGGGCTACATCAACGCCCACGGCACCTCCACGCCGTTCAACGACGCCAACGAGAGCAAGGCCCTCAAGGCCGTGTTCGGCGACCACGCCCGCAAGCTGGCGGTGTCCTCCACCAAGTCGATGACGGGCCACATGCTCGGCGCGGCCGGTGGCGCGGAGGCGGTGGTGAGCGTGCGGGTGCTGACGCACAACGCGCTGCCCCCCACCATCAACCAGACGACGCCGGACCCCGACTGCGACCTGGACTACGTGCCCAACACGGCGCGCGACGCCCGGGTGGACGCGGTCATGAGCAACTCGTTCGGCTTCGGTGGCACCAACGCGGTGCTGGTGTTCAAGCGCTTCACCTGATGGCTTCCGGCCCGCTGCTCCCTTGCACGGGGCGGCGGGCGGGGGCCTTCCCTTCCAGGCCCCGCCCTTCGAGCGGGCGCCGCTTCGGAGTCCGGCCGTGAAAGTCATCCTCGCCTCCGACCACGCGGGGCTCGAACTGCGCCAGGACCTGGTGGCCCTCCTGAAGGAGCGCGGCGCCGCGTTCGACGACCTGGGCCCCCACTCCCGTGACTCCGTGGACTACCCGGACTTCGCCTCCCAGGTGGCGCGGGCGGTGGTGGCGGAGCCCGGCACGCTGGGCGTGCTGGTGTGCGGCACCGGCATCGGGATGAGCATCGTGGCCAACAAGCACCGGGGCGTGCGAGCGGCCCTGTGCACCACCGAATTCGAAGCGCGGATGACCCGCGCGCACAACGACGCCAACGTGCTGTGTCTGGGCCAGCGCGTGGTCGGCGCCGGCGTGGCGCGTGGCATCCTCGAGGCCTTCCTCGACACCGCCTTCGAGGGCGGCCGTCACGAGAAGCGCGTCCAGAAGATTCGCGACGTCGAAGCCCAGCAGCGCTGAAGGTCCCGACGTCGTCCCCAACGCTGTCCGTCGTTCGTCGCCAGGAGGCACCCCATGGAGAACACCCGCACGCTGGCCCAGGTGGACCCTGAAATCGCCCAGGTGCTCCGGCAGGAGACCGAGCGTCAGGAAGAGGGGCTGGAGCTCATCGCCTCGGAGAACTTCGTCAGTCCGGCGGTGATGGAGGCGGTGGGCTCGGTGCTCACCAACAAGTACGCCGAAGGCTACCCCGGCAAGCGCTACTACGGCGGCTGCGAGGTGGTGGACGTGGCGGAGACGCTGGCCATCAACCGCGCGAAGGAGCTGTTCGGCGCGGACGCGGTGAACGTGCAGGCGCACTCCGGCAGCCAGGCCAACATGGGCGCCTTCATGGCCCTCATGAAAACGGGCGACACCATGCTGTCGTTGGATCTGAACTCCGGCGGCCACCTCACCCACGGCGCGGCGTTCAACTTCTCCGGCAAGCTCTACAAGGTCGTCCACTACGGCCTGACGCGCGAGACGGAGACCATCGACTTCGCCCAGGTGGAGGCGCTGGCGCTGGAGCACAAGCCCAAGGTGCTGGTGGTGGGCGCGAGCGCCTATCCGCGCACGCTCGACTTCGCGAAGTTCCGGGAGATCGCCGACAAGGTGGGCGCCTCCATGCTGGTGGACATGGCCCACATCGCGGGCCTCGTCGCCGCGGGCGTGCACCCCTCGCCGGTGCCCTTCGCGGAAATCGTCACCACCACCACGCACAAGACGCTGCGGGGGCCGCGCGGCGGCATGGTGCTGAGCAAGGAAGCCTTCGCCAAGAGCATCAACAGCCAGATCTTCCCCGGCATCCAGGGCGGGCCGCTGATGCACGCCATCGCGGGCAAGGCGGTGGCCTTCAAGGAAGCGCTGACGCCGGAGTTCAAGGCCTACCAGAAGCAGATTGTGGCCAACGCGCAGGCGCTGGCGGAGGCACTGAAGTCCGCGGGCCTGCGGCTGTGCTCGGGCGGCACGGACAACCACCTGATGCTGGTGGACCTGCGCTCCAAGAAGCTCACCGGCAAGGTCGCGGAGGAGGTGCTCGGCAAGGCGGGCATCACCGTGAACAAGAACATGATCCCCTTCGACCCGGAGAAGCCAATGGTGACCTCCGGCGTCCGGGTGGGCACGCCGGCCATCACCACGCGCGGCATGCGCGAGAAGGAGATGGCGGTGGTGGGCAAGCTCATTGGAGAGGCGCTGGATTCCGCGCAGGACGACGCCGGGCTCGCGCGGGTGCGCGGCCAGGTGAAGGACCTGGCCCAGGGCTTCCCGCTGTACGCCTCGCGGTTGAAGTAACCCGCCCCCGTGCGCTGCCCCTTCTGTCAGGACGCGGAGAACAAGGTCATCGACTCGCGAGAGTCGCATGAGGGCTCCGTCATCCGACGGCGGCGCGAGTGCCTGGCCTGCAAGCGCCGCTTCACCACGTACGAGCGGGTGGAGGAGCTCTACCCGCTCATCGTGAAGAAGGACGGGCGGCGCGAGGCGTTCGATCGGGAGAAGATGCTCAACGGCCTGAAGAAGGCCTGCGAGAAGCGCCCGGTGTCCGCCGCCCAGTTGGAAGAGACGGTGGAGGACATCGAGCGGATGCTCCAGGGGATGGGGGAGAAGGAAGTGCCCTCGTCCTCCATTGGCGAGCACGTGATGCGGCGGCTGCAGCAACTGGATGAGGTGGCATACGTGCGCTTCGCGTCCGTGTACCGCAGCTTCCGGGACATCTCCGAGTTCATGCACGAGCTGAAGGATCTGCTCGAGGACCAGGAGCGCGAGCGCAAGGTGAAGCCACCTTCGACTCCGCCCAAGGACGGTTAGGAAGGGCGGTATGCGCTTGCTCACGCGGGGACGGTTGCAGGCGGCGAAGACGCCCCGGGCGAAACGCGCGGCGGACTTCGACCACGCGGTGGCCGAGTTCTTCATGCGCATCGCGCTGGAGGAGGCCGCCAAGGGCCTGGGCCGCACCAGCCCCAACCCCGTCGTCGGGGCGGTGCTGGTGAAGGGCGGGCGCATCATCGCGCGCGGCCACCACAAGAAGGCCGGCACGGCGCACGCGGAGGTGGTGGCGCTGGAGGCCGCCGGCTCCAGGGCGCGGGGCGCGGACCTCTACACGACGCTGGAGCCGTGCGACCACTACGGGCGCACCCCGCCGTGCAGCCTCGCGGTGCTGGAGGCCGGCGTGCGGCGCGTGTTCAGCGCGTCGTCGGACCCCAACCCGCTGGTGAGCGGCAAGGGCCTCAACCGGCTCAAGCGCGGCGGCGTGGCGGTGGTGACGCACGTCCTCAAGGAAGAGGCGGACGCGCTCAACCGGCCCTTCTTCAAGGTCATGCGCACGGGCCTGCCGTGGGTGACGCTCAAGGCGGCGGCGACGCTGGACGGGAAGCTGGCCGCGCCCAACGGAAGCTCGCGCTGGGTGACGGGAGAGGCCGCGCTCGCCTGGGTGCACAAGCTGCGCGACCAGGTGGATGCCATCCTCGTGGGCGCCAACACCGTCCGGCTGGACGACCCCCGGCTCACCACCCGGCTGCCCGGGGGCGGGGGCAAGGACCCGGTGCGCGTGGTGGTGGACTCGCACCTCAAGCTGTCCCCCACGCACACCGTCTTCACCCAGCGCAGTCCGGCGCGCACCATCATCGCCACGCTGGAGGACCCGGAAGGACGCAAGGCGCGGCGCTTCCTCTCCCAGGGCGTGGAGGTCTGGCACGTGAGAGCGAAGCAGGACCGCGTGGACCTGAAGGCGGTGCTGCGCCGCATCGCGAAGGAGGGGCTCAACCACGTGCTGGTGGAGGGCGGCGCGGGCCTGTACGGCACGCTGATCCGCGAGCGCCTCGCGGACTCGCTCGACCTGTTCCTCGCCCCGAAGCTGGTGGGGGCTGGCGGGCTGTCGTGGGCAGGCGAGCTGGGCGTGAAGGACATGGCCCAGGCCCTGGCGGTGAAGGACCTGAAGGTGGAGAAGGTGGGCGACGACGTCCTCCTGCGCGCCCTGCTCTGAAGGCCAGCGCCCCGCCCGCGCTTCCGTTATAAAATCCGGCCATGTTCACCGGCCTCATCCAGGACACTGGCACCATCACCCGCATCACCCCCGGGGCGATGACCGACGTGTGGATTCGCACCTCGCTGGGCGCGGAGGCGTTCGCGCTGGGGGAGTCCATCGCCGTGGATGGCGCGTGCCTCACGGTGGTGGAGAAGGGCGGGGACACCTTCCGCGTGCAGGCCGCGCCGGAGACGCTGCGGCGCACCACCCTGGGCGCCCGGCGCTCGGGGGACAAGGTGAACCTGGAGCGGGCCCTGGCGCTGGGGGACCGGCTGGGAGGGCACCTGGTGTCGGGCCACGTGGACGCCGTCAGCGAGGTGCTGGAGACGTTCGCGGAGGGCGGCTCGTGGGTGATGGTGTTCCGGCTGCCCCCGGAGCTGGCGCCCTGCTTCATCGACAAGGGCTCGGTGACGATTGACGGCATCAGCCTCACGGTGAACGCGGTGGAGGCGGACCGCTTCCGGGTGCAGCTGATTCCGGAGACGCAGGAGCGCACCACCCTGCACGGCAAGGGCCCCGGGGCGCAGGTGAACCTGGAGGGCGACCTCATCGGCAAGTACGTGGCCCGGCTGTTCGCCCTCAGGGGGGCCCCGGAGGCGGGCCAGGGCCCGGGCCTGACGGAGGCCGTCGTCCGGGCGGCGGGCTTCACCCCGCGCGGGTAGGGAAGACCCCGGATTCCGGGGCAGGCGCGGTGCGGCAAACCCCGTGCAGACGCCGGGGGGCGGGGTGGTGTAAGGAGCGCGCCATGCCTCGCTATTTCGAAGGGGATTTCCTCCCCCCCCAGGGCCGGTTCGCCATCTGCGTGTCCCGGTTCAACAGCTTCATCACGGAGGAGCTGCTGAAGGGCGCCGTGGACACGCTGGTGCGCCATGGCGTGAAGGACGACGCCATCGACGTGTACCGCTGCCCCGGCACGTATGAGCTGCCCGGCCTCACCCGGCGCGTGGCGGAAGGCGGCCAGTACGCGGGCCTCGTCATCCTGGGCGCGGTGATTCGCGGCGGCACCCCCCACTTCGACTACGTGGCGGGCGAGTGCGCCAAGGGCGTGGGTTCGGTGGCGTTCAGCGCGGCGGCGGGCCCGAAGCCCGCGGCGGTGACGTTTGGCGTCCTCACGTGCGATACCGTGGAGCAGGCCATCGACCGTGCGGGCGTGAAGGCGGGCAACAAGGGCGCGGAGGCCGCGGTGGCCTGCATCGAGATGGTCAACCTCTTCGCGCGGATGACCGCCGCCGAACGGAAGGGCTGACCGCATGGGCGCGCGCAGAACGGCACGGGAGCGGGCGTTGCAGGCGCTCTTTCAGTTGGACATGGCCCAGGGCGCCGCCCGGGATGCCCTGGATTCGGCGTGGGCCGCCTCCGCGGACGACGGCAAGCCGGAGCCGGACGCGGTGAAGTTCGCCAAGGAGCTGGTCGACGGGGTGCAGACCCACCGCGAGGAGATCGACGCGCTCATCGAACGCCACAGCCACAACTGGCGCCTGGACCGCATGTCCCGCATCGACCGGAACGTGCTGCGGCTGGGCATCTTCGAATTGAAGTACCGCCCGGACATCCCCCGCAAGGTGACCATCAACGAGGCGGTGGAGCTGGGGAAGAACTTCGGCACGGAGGAGTCGAGCGCCTTCGTCAACGGCCTCCTGGACCGCGTCGCGGTGGCGCTCGGGAAGCCGTGAGCCAGACGACCACCCTGGACGTGGGCCTGGAGGGCCTGGACGCGCTGGCCGGGGTGGACGCCCTGTGCCTCTTCGTGGCCGAGGACGACCGGCCCCTGCCTTCCACCGCGGGCTACGTGGACTGGCGGCTGTGCGGCGTCCTGTCCCGGGTGCTCCAGGGCGGCTTCTTCACCGGCGTGAAGGACGACTGGCTCCTGTTGCCCTCGGACGGGAAGTTCTCCGTGCCGCGCATCTTCGTGGTGGGCCTGGGGTCGCGAAAGCGCCTGGACGCGGCCGCGCTGGGTGAAGCGCTGGCTGGGGCGGCGAAGGTGTTGAGCCGCGCGAAGGTGGAGTCGGTGGCCCTGGAGGTCCCCGGCGGGGTGGGCCTGAGCGACCCGGCTCGGGCGGAGGCGTACCAGAAGCAGTTCCTGCCGGCCTTCAAGGGGGCCCGGGTGTCCCTCTTCGCGGACAAGGGGCTTGTCGGGTCGCTGTCGTCCCGCAAGGGCTGACGCCCTGCGCTCGGGCGGGTGTTCTGCTAGCATCCGGTCTCCGAGGCGTGCGCGCGATGAAGTTCAGGGTGCTGATTGTCGAGGACTCCAAGGTGTCGCGCGAGCACATCGCCGCGACCGTGGAGGCCGTGGACGGCATCGAGGCCGTCACCACCGCCAGCGGCTTCGAGGCCCTGAAGCTGCTTCCCCGTCAGCGCTTCGACCTCATCATCACCGACATCAACATGCCCGACATCAACGGGCTGGAACTCATCAACTTCGTCAAGAAGAACCCCAACTACCGGGACGTGCCGCTCATCATCGTCACCACCGAGGGGCGTGAACAGGACCGCACCCGGGGGATGGCGCTGGGGGCGGCGGGCTACCTGGTGAAGCCGTTCCAGCCGGAGGACCTGGAGGCGCTCCTGCGGCGCTTCCTGAAGCCGCTGTGAGCCCCGGGGGCAAGGCGCTGGCGGAGTTCGTCGCCGAGGCCACGGAGATCCTCGACGCGCTGGGAAGGGACCTGCTCGCGCTGGATGAAGCCCGCGACCAGGAGGCGGATCCGGAGCACATCAACGGCATCTTCCGCGCGGCGCATTCGCTCAAGGGCCTGTCCGGGCTCTTCGGCCAGGAGCGCATCACCCAGCTCGCGCACGCCGCGGAGGACCTGCTCGACAGGCTCCGGCTGGGCCGGCTGACGCTGGACGACCAGGTCCTGGACGCGCTGGTGGACGCGCTGGACACCTTCCAGTCGCTGCTCGGGGAGGCGTCGCGGGGGGAAGAGGGCGAGGACCTCACCCGGCGCACCCGCGCCATGGAGGACCGGCTGTCGCGGATGGGTTCGCCTCCGCCCGCCGTGGAGGAGGATCCGCTGGAGCGGCTGGAGCTGGACGCCTCCGTGCGCGCCGTCTTCACCGAGTACGAGGAGCACCGGCTGCGCGAGAACGTGCGGCGCGGGGTGGCGCTGTGGTGCGTGCGCGCCGCGTTCGACCTCTCCGACTTCGACCAGGGGCTCGCGGACCTCAACGCGCGGCTCAAGCCCCTGGGCGAGGTCATCAGCACGCTGCCCTCGTCGCGCCCCGGCGGCGCCACCGGCATCGCGTTCGATCTCATCTTCGGCGCGAAGGTGGCGGCGCAGGCGCTGGAGGCGGGCCTCCAGGGCACGCCCGCGGAGCTGGAGCCGCTGGCCGTGCGCCCGCCGCGAGAAGGGGAGGCCGGGCCCGCCTTCGAGCTGCCCCGGTCGCCGGACGCCGCCCCCGCGCCCCCCGAGAGCGCGGGCAATGAAGCGGCCGCCGCGCCCCGTGTGAAGCGCAAGAAGAAGGGGCCGCGCTCCCAGCCGCTGGCCCTGGAGGCGGGGGCCCCTCGGTCGCTGCTGCCGGCGGACGCCGGAGCGTCGGAGCCGGACACCGCGCCGTCCGGTGCGCCGCCGTCCGGCATCAAGGCCCTGCCTTCGGGGAGCCCTCCGCGCATGCGGGCGGTGGAGAGCCCTTCGGCCACGACGCTCGGGCTCCAGTCCGCCGCGTCCGCGCCGGTGCCCGCGGGACGTCCCCGGCCGGAAGAGACGTCGCTGCGCTCGCTCACGCAGACGGTGCGCGTGGACATCGGCCGGCTGGACGGGCTCATCAACATGGTGGGCGAGCTGCTGCTCATCAAGGCCAACCTCCAGCGGCTGGCGGAGACGTCCCGGCAGGACGGGACGGTGGCGCTGTCGAAGCTGTTCGGCCAGGAGCTGTCGCGGGAGACGCGGCAGTTGGAGCGCAAGCTGGAGGCGCTGCAGGAGGGCCTGCTCGAAGCGCGCATGGTCCCGGTGGGCCAGGTGTTCGACAAGCTGGCGCGGCTGGTGCGGCGGATTGCTCGCGAGGCGGGCAAGGAGATCGACTTCGTCAGCACGGGCGGCGAGGTGGAGCTGGACAAGCTCATCGTCGAGGAGCTGAGCGACCCGCTGATGCACCTCATCCGCAACGCCATCGACCATGGCGCGGAGGGGCCGGAGGCGCGGCTGTCCGTGGGCAAGCCCCGGCGCGCGCTGCTGCGGCTCCGGGCCGAACAGAAGGGCAACCACGTCCTCATCAGCGTGAGCGACGACGGCTCCGGCATCGACGAGGTGCGCGTTCGCGAGGTGGCGCTGTCCCGGGGGCTCGTCAGCGCGTCGCAGATCAGCGAGATGACGCGGCGCGAGCTGCTCAACCTCATCTTCCTGCCGGGCTTCTCCACGCGCTCCAGCGTCAGCGCGCTGTCCGGGCGCGGCGTGGGCCTGGACGTGGTGAAGAACAACCTGGGCAACCTCTCCGGCATCATCGATGTGTGGAGCGAGCGCGGGAAGGGCACGGCCTTCCACCTGACGCTGCCGGTGACGCTGGCCATCGTGCGCGCGCTGGTGGTGGGCGTCAGCGGCCGCACCTACGCGGTGCCGCTCAACAGCGTGCTGGAAATCCTCTCCGTGCAGCCCCAGGACATCCGCACGGTGGAGCGCCGCGAGATGCTGGACCTGCGCGGGCAGACGCTGCCCTTCCTGCGGCTGGGGCGGCTGTTCCACCTGCCGGAGCGCGAGGTGAACCGCCACTTCGTCGTGGTGGTGGGCCTGGCGCAGCAGCGGCTGGGCATCGCCGTGGACGAGCTGTTCGGCCAGCAGGACATCGTCACCAAGCCGCTGGGCGGCAGGCTCAGTGGCGTCAAGGGCATCTCCGGCGCCACCGACCTGGGCAACCGGCGCACGGTGCTGGTGCTGGATGTCGCGGAATTGCTGGAAGAGGGCATCGCGCAGGAGCGACGCCGCGCCTGAGGCACCGGTGCCGGGGGGCTGCTATCCTCCGGGGCGTGTCCCGTTTCGAAGCCCTGCTCGACGCGTTCTTCTACCGCCCGGACGAGGACGTCAGCGGCCTCCTGGATTTCGCCGCGGGCAGCGACGGGCTGGCCTCGCGCGTCGTGGAGGAGGAGCCCACCGAGTACCTGGCCTTCCGCCTGGAGGCCGAGTGCTACGCGGTGCCCATCCTCACCGTGCGGGAGATCTGCAAGGTGCCGCTGCTCACGGAGATTCCGCGCTCGGAGCCGCAGTTGCTGGGCGTGATGAACCTGCGCGGGGAGCTGCTGCCCGTCTACGACATCAAGCTGCGGCTGCGGCTGTCGGACGTGCCGCCGCTGGTGGCGGGGCCGGACGCGGGCCTGCCGCCCCGGGCCGCGCGCATCCTGGTGCTCAAGACGGACGCCGGGCCCGCGGGGGTCTGGGTGGATTCGGTGGCGGGCGTGGTGCGGCTCAAGCCGTCCATGGTGGAGCTGTCCCCGGCGGGGATCCGCGGGGACCGCGACTGCGTGGCGGGGCTGGGGCGCAAGGGTTCGCAGCTCTACATCCTGTTGGATCCGGAGCAGGCGCTCGCCCCATGACGGACCCCGTGAACCTGCTGTCCCGCCGTCCGCGTGGCGTGACGGCCGATGAAGTCCCGGCGCACGCGGTGGAGGTGCAGCTGTGCGCCTTCTTCGTGGGCAACGAGGAGTACGTGCTGGACATCATGCGCGTGGAGGAGATCCTCCCGCCCCAGCGCGTCATCCCCATTCCCCACGCGCCCGCCTTCGTGGAGGGCGTGCTGCACCTGCGCGGCGCCATGTTGCCGGTGGTGGATCTGCGGCGGCGTCTGCTGGGCCAGGAGGCGCCGGAGACGAAGCGCACGCGGCTGCTCGTGTGTCGGCTGGGGACGCGGCGCGTGGCGGTGCGGGTGGACCGGGTCGCGGAGGTGCTGCGCGTGCGCAAGGGCGACATCAAGCCCGCGCCCGCGCTGATGGCCGCGGGCCGCACGCCCTTCGTCGTGGGCGTGTGTGGCCCGCCGACGCGGCTGCGGCTGCTGCTGGACCTGAAGGCGCTGCTGCGCGCGGAGCTGGACCGGGAGTCGCGAGGTCCGACGGCGGGTTGAGTCCGGCGCTTTCGTCCCGCGTCCTGGTGATTAAGAGCAGGTCCTCATGCGAGACCTGAGCGGGCATCGGACGGCGCTGGGCTTCCTCTACCTCTTCGTGCACGCGCTGACGTTGCTCGGCGCGGCAGTGCTCGCCTACGCCACGTGGATCCTGGCCCACATCTCGACCGGGCGGGCCACGCGGCTGCCCGTGTGGGAAGGCCTGCCCGTCCAGGCGATGATGGGCTTCACGCTGTTCGTCCTGGTGCTGGCCATCGCCGGACTCTCCGTGGGCCTGGCCCTGGTGCGCGGACGGCGGGTGTCCAAGGGCACGGCGCTGGTGCTGTCCATCCTGGCGCTGCCAAGCTTCCCGGTGGGCACGGTGATGGGGATCTACTCGCTCTGGTTCTTCGGCCAGGAGGGCTGGGACTCCGAGCCGGAGACGACGGCCTGGGCGACCTGAGTGGATGTCGCGCCGCGCTGGGCCGGGGCTCCTCCACGTCGGCCCTTGTTCGCGGACGCGGATGGGCTTCGGGGCGCTCGCCTGGCTTGTCAGCGAGGCGGGTGATTCCACCGGGGACGTGTACTCGCACGCGCGGAGGTGGGCGGGCGCGCTCGTCGCGTTGCTGGGATCCGTGACGGGGATCCGCGGAGACATGCACCCGCGGCGCCGCCGCCCCGGGTGGCCAGGGAACGGATGTGGGTGCCCTTCCCCTGTCGCTGCCCGTCTTCCGCCGGGACTCTCCTCTCCGGGGTGTTTGCGTCAGGAAGGGTGGGCTCCGGAATCCGGGGGCGTGAGCGGCCCGGAGGGACCGTCGGACGGCGGTGGGGATCTACACTCCGGGGTTCTTCGGGCAGGATGGGGACTGACGCAGGAGCGGCCACCGGAGGAGTACGGCGGATGAGCGACGCGGTGCAGTCCCTCGCGGGACAGGAAGAGGTCCGGTACCGGGCGCTTCAGGCCGTGGATCCGCGCGCGCCCGGAGCCCTGGAGACCTTCACCGAGGGACTGCACGACGAGAGCTGGCGCGTGCGACACGCGGCGGCGGAAGGGCTGCGGCGCCTGCCGGACGCGGAGGGTGTCGCCGCGCGACTCATCTCCGTGCTGGGCGAGCGGGGCGAAACAGGTGCTCGCAACGCGGCGGCGGAGGCACTGGCCGGCATGGGCACGGTGGTGCTGCGCCCGCTGATGCACCTGCTGGAGCACGAGGATCCGGACCAGCGCAAGCTCGCGGTGGACATCCTGGGCCACCTGGGCCGCGCGGAGGTGGAGGACGTGCTCCTGCGCTCGCTCTCCGACGTGGACCTCAACGTGCGCGTGTCCGCCGCTGAAGCCCTGGGCCGCATCGGCGGCGAGGCCGCGGTGCGGGCGCTGGAGGACCTGCTGGACGCGGACACGTCGCTGATGCGGCTGGCCGCGCTGGAGGGACTGGCGGCGCTGCGCAAGGCTCCGGCTACGGCGCGGGTGATGGCGCTGGTGGACGAACCGCTCCTGCAGCGCAGCGCCCTGCGCCTGCTGGGGCTGTGCCCTCCGGGCGTGTCCACCGAACGCATCTGCCAGTCCCTGGCCTCGTCCGTGCGTTCGGTGCGCGAGGCGGCCCTCGTCGCGCTGGGCACTCAGGCGACGGGCCTGGGGCCCTATGAGCGCAACGAACTGGACGCCGTGGCGCGCTCGGTGCTGTCGCGCATCCCGGAGATGACGGAGCGGGTGGCGCAGGCGCTGGACGTGGAGGACGTGCGTGTGCGGGCCGGAGCGCTGGTGGCCGCCGGAGCCCTGGGCGAGGCGTCGCTGGCGTTGGCGGTGGCGGAGGTGGCGCGCGAGGACCGGCTGCTGCGCGAGGTGCTCTTCACGCTGGGGCAGCTGGGCGCGGATGGCCGCCGGCTGCTGCTGAAGAACATGGGCGCGCTGTCGCTGCCCGCGCGCACGGTGGCGGCGGAAGCGTTGGTGCTGCTGGTGGACGCGACGTCGGTGTCGGAGCTGTGCGCGCTCCTGGAGTGGGCGGAGGACGACCTGCGCGCGGTGGTGGTGCGGGCGCTGGGGCGCACGCGCTCTGCGGAGGCCCTGATCCCCCTGGTGGACCTGCTCGCGGATCCCTCGTTGTCGGGCACCGCGACGCGCGCCCTGGATCAGCTCATCGTGGTGCATCCGCTGGCGGCCCTGGCGGCGCTGGAGTCGGCGGTGGAGCAGCGCACGACGCCCGTCGCGGTGGCGGTGCTGGGCCGGCTGGGCGGCGCGAAGGTGCTGCCCCTCTTGCGACGGCTGGCGCGCGACGTGGAAGCCCCATGGCGCGCGGCGGCGGTGGAGGCGGCGAGCCGGGTGAGCGGCGACGCGGGCCTGGAGCTGGCGCGGGGCGCGCTGGCGGACGAATCCGCGCCGGTGCGCATCTCCGCCGTGCGGGCCCTGGGACGGCAGGGCGGGAAGGAGGCCGGCAGCTTCCTGGGACTCGCGCTGAAGGACGAGGACCGCGCCGTGCGGCTGGCCGCGGTGGAGGCCGTGGGCGTGAGTGGCGCGACGGAGCGCGCGTTGGACCTGGAAGCGCTGGTGCGTCACGGCGACGGTGCGCTCGCGGTGCTGGCGGTGCGGGCCCTGGCGAAGCTGGGCAAGGTGGGCTCCGGCATGCTGTGGGACGCGCTGGGCCACCCCGACACGGAGGTGGTGAAGGCGGCGCTCGCGGCCCTGACGTCCGCGGACGGCGCGGCGGACGGAGCCGCGCTGGCGGTGTCCCTGGTGGGGCATCCCCGGTGGGACGTGCGGGCGGCGGCGGCCCGCGTGCTGGGAGACCTGGGGCGCCCCGAGTGCCTGCCCGTGCTCCAGCAGGCGCTGTCGGTGGAGCACGACGCGCTGGCCCGGCGGGCGCTGGTGGACGCGGTGGCACGGTTGTCAGGGCGTTGAGGGGAAGCCGCGCATGCCACGCTTCGACGAAGGCCGTCCGGAGATGACGCTGGAGGAGTTCAGGCTCCTGCGCGACCACGTCTACGCCCACTGCGGCATCCTCATCCACGAGGACATGAAGTTCGTGATGGAGCGCCGGCTGTGGCCCCGGCTGGAAGCGCTGGGGCTCGCGGACTTCGGCGCCTACCACCGCTACCTGCGCTACGACGCCCAGCGCATCGCGGAACTGGAAGCGGCGGTGGAATCCCTCACCACGCACGAGACGTACTTCTTCCGCGAACCCGCGCAGCTCAAGGCCTTCTGCGAGGAGCTGCTCCCGCTCCTGGAGAAGAAGAACGCGCGCACGCGGCGGCTGCGGCTGTGGTCGGCGGGCTGTTCCTCCGGCGAAGAGGCGTACACGGTGGCGATGCTGCTGAAGGACAGCGGCCGCTTCGACGACTGGGACGTGGAGGTGCATGGCACGGACCTGTCGCGCCGCGTGCTGGCCGTGGCCCGCCGCGCCGAGTACGGGCCCAGCGCCCTGCGCGCGACGCCGCCGGACCTGCTGGAGCGCTTCTTCGTGCCCGCGGGGGTCAACCGCGTGCGCGTGCGCGACGACGTGAGGGCGTGGGTGAGCTTCGGCCACCACAACCTCGCGGACGAAGCGACCAGCCAGCTGGTGCCGCGCACCGACGTCGTCTTCTGCCGCAACGTGATGATCTACTTCGACCAGGCGATGCGGCGCCGGGTGCTGGGCGTCATCCGCGACCGGCTCTGCCCCGGTGGCTACCTGCTGCTGGGCCACGCGGAGAACCTGCTCAGCCTGGGCGCGGACTTCGAACTGGTGCACCTCAAGGGCGACCTCGTGTACCGCCGGCCGGAGCTGCCGAACGGGGAGGGCCGCTGATGGGACGCCCGCTCACGGTGCTCGTCATCGACGACTCGGCCACCAACCGCCGCACGCTCACCACGCTGCTGGAGTCCTCCGACGAGGTGATGGTGCTGGACTGGGCGGGCGATGGCGAGGAGGGGCTCAGGAAGGTCCTGGACCTGAAGCCGGACGTGGTGACGCTGGACCTGGAGATGCCAAGGCTGGGCGGCCACACCTTCCTGCGGCTGCTGATGCGCGCCTCGCCCACGCCCGTCATCGTCATCTCCAGCTACGCGCACAAGTCGGACGTGTTCAAGGCGCTGGAGCTGGGCGCGTTCGACTTCATCGCCAAGCCGCCCCGGAGCACGCCGGAGGCGCTGGAGATCCTCCGGCGCGAGCTGCTGGACAAGGTGTTCGCGGCCCGCCACGTGAAGTCGGGGGCGCGCCACGGGGCCGCGCTGCGCAGCTCGGTGTTGTCGGGGGATGCGCCCCAGGTCATCGCCGTGGGCGCCTCCACGGGCGGGCCTCCGGCGGTGCAGCGGCTGCTGGAGGGGCTGGCCAGTGAGCCCTCCGTGAGCGTGCTGGTGAGCCAGCACATGCCCTCGCAGTTCACCCGGGCCTTCGCGGAGCGGTTGGACCGCATCGGCCCCTTCACGGTGACGGAGGCGTGCGAGGGCGACGTGGTGGCGCCGGGCCACGTCTACATCGCGCCGGGCGGGCGGCACCTGGTGCTGACGGAGCGCGCGGGGCGGATGGAGCTGCGCACGCCGGGGCCGGTGCCCGCGGACAAGTACGCACCGTCGGTGGACCGGCTCTTCGAGAGCACCGCGGAGGTGCTGGGCTCCCGCGCGGTGGCGGTGGTGCTGACGGGGATGGGGGCGGACGGCGCGCTGGGCGTGCGCTGCGTGCGGCGCGCGGGCGGGGAGACCTGGGCGGAGTCCGAGGACACGGCGGTGGTGTTCGGCATGCCCAAGGAGGCCATCGCCACCGGGGCGGTGACGCGGGTGCTGACCCTGGACGCCATGGGGACGGAGCTGGCCGCGCTGGTGCGCAGGCGGAGGCAGTCCACCGGGCAGTGAATCGGTGGTTCCCGGACAGGCCCCCGCACAATCCCGGGCCGGGCGGCGCGCGGGTGCTAGGCTGTCGGGCATGTCGGAGCAGCAGATCCGCGCGCTGGTGGTGGACGACTCGCAGGCCATGCGCCGCAGCATCATGTACGCGCTCCAGCGGCTCACGGGCGTCGTCTGTGTCGAGGCCGAGGACGGGGTGGCGGGGCTGAAGGTGCTCACCACCCAGGGCCGCTTCGACCTGGTGCTGACGGACATCAACATGCCGCTGATGGACGGGCTGAAGCTCATCAGCCACATCCGCAAGGCGCCGGAGCACCGGGGCGTGCCCATCGTCGTCGTGACGACGGAGGGCGCGGAGGCGGACCGGGCGCGGGCCATGGCCCTGGGCGCGAGCGCCTACCTGGTGAAGCCCGTGCAGGCCCGGGTGGTGTTGGAGACGGTCAAGGAACTGCTGAAGCTCGCTTGAGCTTCTGGGGCCCACGCACGCATGGAACCGGCGCTGGACGTCGAGGGGTTGGAGAAGACGTACGGCGCGGTGCAGGCGGTGCGGGGGCTGACGTTCCAGGTGGCCCCGGGCGAGGTGCTGGGCCTCGTCGGGCCCAACGGCGCGGGCAAGACGTCCACGCTGCGCTGCCTCGCCGGCATCCTGCCGCCCTCCGTGGGCCGCGTGCGGGTGGCGGGGCACGACCTGGCGGTGGCGCCGGTGGAGGCGAAGCGCGCGCTGGCCTTCCTTCCGGATGAGCCGCGCTTCTTCGAGTACCTCACCGTCTGGGAGCACCTGAACTTCACCGCGCGCATCTACGGCGTGGAGGACTGGGAGGAGCGGGGCCGCGCGCTGCTGGAGGAGATGGAGCTGACGGGCCGGGAGAAGTCGCTGCCGGGCGAGCTGTCGCGGGGCATGAAGCAGAAGCTGTCCATCGCGTGCGGCTTCCTGCACCAGCCCCGGCTCATCCTCCTGGATGAACCGCTGACGGGGTTGGATCCGCTGGGCATCCGGCGGATGAAGGCGTCGCTCAAGCGGCGCGCGGAGGAGGGCACGGCGCTGGTGCTGTCGTCGCACCTGCTGCCGCTGGTGGAGGAGCTGTGCCACCGGCTGCTCATCATCGCCGGGGGCCGGGCGGTGGCGCTGGGCACGCTGGCGGAGATCCGCGAGCAGCTGGCCGGTGGGGAAGGCAACGGCGCGTCGCTGGAGGAGCTGTTCGTGCGCATCACCAGCGCGGCCTCGGAGGAGTCGGGCGCGTCCGGGCCGGGGCCTGGGGCCGCGTGAGCTTCCCGCGAGCGGTGGCGTTCCTGTGGGCGCGGACCTGGCGCAACCGGCTGGTGCGTCAGGTGCAGCGGCTGAAGCGTCCGCGCTACCTGCTGGGCGCGCTGGTGGGACTCGCGTACCTGTATTCGCTCGTGGGGCGCAGCGTGTTCGTGCAGGGCACGGGCCGGGCGGTGTCCCCCAACGCGCGGATGTTCGCGGAGTTCTCGCTGGAGGTGTCGGTGCTGGGCACGCTGGTGACGGCGTGGGTGCTGGGCGCGGACCGGCCGGCGCTGACCTTCACGCAGACGGAGGTGCAGTACTTCTTCCCGGCCCCCGTCACGCGCAAGGCCCTGCTGCACTACAAGCTGCTGCGCGGCCTCTTGAGCGCGTCGCTGGCGGCGCTGGCGGCGACGGTCTTCGTGGGACGCTTCACCAGTCCAAGGCCGGAGCTGTTCTTCCTGGGCGCCGCGCTGGCCATGGGCACGCTGTACCTGCACGGCACCGCGGCGTCCTTCGTGCGCGCGTGGCTGGTGTCCCAGGGGCGTTGGGGTAGCGCCGTGCGCTGGACGCTGGTGGGGCTGCTGATGCTGGCGGTGATGGGCACGCTCGTGACCACGTTGCAGGCGCATCCCTGGCCGGCGAACGCTGGCGCCCCCTTCGTCGTGCGCGGGTGGGTGCGCGACGTGCTGGACGCGCCCGGACCCCGGGCGGTGCTGTGGCCGGGCCGAGCGCTCGTGGCCCCTTCCATGGCGCGCAGCACGCAGGACTTCCTGCGCTACCTGCCCGCGTCGCTCGCGTTGCTCGTGGCGCACTACGCCTGGGTGCTGGCGGTGGAGGTGCCCTTCGAGGACTCAGCGGTGGCCGGGGCGGATGCCCGGACGCGCCAGCAGGCCCGGCGGGGCAACCGGTCCGCGCGCGGAGGGAACATCCGCGTGGGGCGCGTGCCCTTCCTGCTCAAGGCTCGGGGGCGTCCGGAGGTGGCGCTCGTGTGGAAGAACCTCATCGCCCGCAAGCGCCTGGGCGGTGGCCTGGTGGTGCTGCTGGGCTTCGTGGTGATGGGCGCGCTGGTGGCGCTGGTGCTGGGCGACACGCGGCTGTTCTCCAACACGCGCGAGCTGCTGGGGCCCATGAGCCTGATGGTCGCGGTGGCGATGGCCGTCATCGGTCCGAGCGCGTTCCGGACCGACCTGCGCATGGACCTGCCGAAGCTGGAGCTGCTGCGCGCGCTGCCGCTCACGGGGCGACAGGTGGTGGGCGCGGAGCTGGCGGCGTCCGCGCTGACGCTGAGTGCGGCGCAGTGGGTGATGTTGCTGGTGGCGCTGGTGCTGGGGGTGGGCACGGACGACGAAACGCTCGCGCCGTGGTCCACGCCGGTGGTGCTGGGGCTCCTGTCGGTGCTGCCGGCGCTGGGGCTCGCGGGGCTGTTCGTGCAGAACGCGGCGGTGGTGCTGCTGCCCGCGTGGATCCCCGCGGACTCGGAGCGCGCGCGCGGCGTGGAGGCCCTGGGTCAGCGGCTGCTCACGCTGGTGGGTACGCTGGTGGTGACGTTCCTGGGACTGTTGCCTGCCGCGGTGGTGGCGCTCCTCGTGGGCTATCCGCTGTTCACTGTCATGGGCCGCTGGGCGGTGCCGCTCGCGGGGCTGGTGGCGGCGGGGGCACTCTTCGCGGAGGTGGCGCTGGGCGTCGCCGTCCTGGGCCGTGCCTTCGAGCGGCTGGACGTGTCCGAGGAACAGTCCAACGAAGGTTGAATGCGAGCACGAAGGGAGCATCCCCATGAAGGTCGGCTTCATCGGATTGGGAAACATGGGCGCGCCGATGGCGAAGAACCTGCTCGGCGCGGGCCATGAAGTCATCGTCTGGAACCGCACCGCCTCCAAGGCGCAGCCGCTGCAACAGCAGGGCGCGCGCGTGGCGAAGACGCCCGGTGAAGCGGCGCGTGACGCGGAGGTCGTCGTGTCGATGCTGGCGGATGACGCCGCCGCGGAAGCCGCCGCGCTGGGTCCGGACGGCATCGTGGGGGCCCTGCCGAAGGGCGCGGTCCACGTCTCCTCCAGCACCATCTCCGTCGCGCTGTCGGAGCGGCTGACGAAGGCGCACGCGGACGCGGGCCAGGGCTACGTCTCCGCCCCCGTCTTCGGCCGTCCGGAAGCCGCCGAGGGCAAGCAGCTCTGGGTCCTCGCCGCCGGCCCCAAGGCGCAGGTGGAGCGCGTGCGCCCGCTGCTCACGGCGCTGGGGCGGGGCCTCACGGAGCTGGGGGAGAAGCCCTCGTCCGCCAACGTGGTGAAGCTGTCCGGCAACTTCCTCATCGCGTCGATGATGGAGGCCCTGTCGGAGGCCTTCGCCCTGGCGGAGAAGTCCGGCGTGGAGCGCGCCGCGTTCCTGGACGTCTTCAAGTCCGTCTTCGCCCGCTCGCCCATCTTCGAGAACTACGCGGGCGCCATCGCGAAGGGACAGACGACCCCGGCGGGCTTCGCGCTACGTCTGGGCCTCAAGGACGTGACGCTCGCGCTCGAAGCAGGGCGCGCCGCCGAGGTGCCGCTGCCGCTGGCGAGCCTCCTGCGCGACCACTTCCTCACCGGCGTCGCACAGGGGCGCGGGGATGAGGACTGGTCCGCGCTGGGCGCACTCGCGCAGGAGCGCGCGGGCCTCCAGAAGAAGTCCTGAGCAGGCGCGGGGCCTTCCGGGCACCCGCCACGCTGCCCGTCGGCCATGGTCACGAGGGCCCACCTGGAGGATCCGCGAGCGCGGCCTGTGCTCCCGCGCTCGCGGCCCCCAGATTTCCCGTGGACCCGAGGTCGGCTGAGCGACAGCTGGGCACGGCCTCCATTTTTTGGAGGAGACAGTCATGGCACGCGCAATCATCAAGAAGCTCGGCGATTCCGACGAGCACCGACCCTTCGTCGCGCACGGCTCCGCGGATGTCTTGAAGCTCGGAGAGCTCACCATCGGCCGTGGGGTCTTCGAACCCGGCTGGCAGTGGTCGAAGGACGTGAAGCCCCTCGCGGGCACCGAGTTCTGCGAGGTCATCCACACCACGTGCATCCTGTCCGGACAACTGCACGTCAAGATGCGGGACGGCCAGGAGTTCGACCTGGGACCGGGCGACGTCGCCTTCATTCCCCCGGGTCACGATGCCTGGGTCGTGGGCAAGGAGCCCTGCCGCGCCGTGGACTTCACCGGCGCGGAGGACTACGCCCGCATCCAGGAGCCCAAGGAGAAGGAGGAGGAGGCACAGCCCTCCGTCCTCCAGTAGGCCGGGTGTCTCCGGGAATGCACCGGACCGCGGGCGGCGACTTCCGCCCCGGTCCGGCACCCCGTGAAAATCAGAACTGCGCGGAGCCCGGAACGCGCGGGTAGGGGATGGCGTCGCGGATGTTCTGCAGGCCGCAGATGTAGACGATGAGCCGCTCGAACCCCAGGCCGAAGCCCGCGTGCGGCACCGTGCCGTAGCGCCGCAGATCGCGGTACCACTGGTAGTGCTCCGGGTTCAGGCCGAACTTGACCATGCGCGCGTCGAGCACATCCAGGCGCTCCTCGCGCTGGCTGCCGCCGATGATTTCTCCGATGCCCGGGGCCAGCACGTCCATCGCGGCGACGGTCTTCCCGTCCTCGTTGATGCGCATGTAGAAGGCCTTGATGGCCTCCGGGTAGTTCATCACCACCACGGGCCGGCCCACGTGCTCCTCGGTGAGGTAGCGCTCGTGCTCCGTCTGCAGGTCCTTGCCCCACTCCGGCGTGTACTCGAACTTCTTCTTCGCCTTCTGGAGGATGGAGATGGCGTCCGTGTAGTCGATGCGCTCGAAGCTGGAGCCGATGAACTTCTCCATCCGCTCCGTGACGCCCTTCTGCTGGCGCTCCTCGAAGAACTTCATGTCCGGCGCGCACTCGTTGAGCACCGCCTTGAACACGTACTTGAGGAACCGCTCCGCCAGCGCAGCGTCCTCGTTGAGGTCCGCGAAGGCGATCTCCGGTTCAATCATCCAGAACTCGGCCAGGTGCCGCGTGGTGTTGCTGTTCTCCGCGCGGAACGTGGGGCCGAACGTGTACACCTTGGACATGGCCAGGCAGTACGCCTCCACGTTCAGCTGCCCGGACACGGTGAGGTAGGCCTCCTTGCCGAAGAAGTCCTTGCCCCAGTCGATCTTCCCGTCCGGCCCGCGCGGCGGGTTGGACGCATCCAGCGTGGACACGCGGAACATCTGGCCCGCGCCCTCCGCGTCGCTCGCGGTGATGATGGGCGTGTTGACCCAGCAGAAGCCCTCTTCGTGGAAGAAGCGGTGCACCGCCTGCATGGCGGAGTTGCGCACGCGGGTGATGGCCCCGAAGGTGTTCGTGCGCACGCGCAGGTGCGCCACGTCCCGCAGGAACTCCAGCGAGTGCTGCTTGGGCGTGATGGGGTAGGTGTCCGGGTCATCCACCAGCCCCAGCACCTGCACCTCGTCCGCCTGGATCTCGAACGCCTGCCCCTTGCCCTGGGACTGCACCAGGGTGCCCTTGCAGATGACGGAGGCGCCCGCGGTGAGCCGGAGGATCTCCTTCTCGTAGTTGGGCAGCGAATTGGGTGCGACGACCTGGATGGGGTCGAACACGGACCCGTCGCTCACGTTGACGAAGCTGATGCCCGCCTTGGAGTCGCGGCGCGTCCGCACCCAGCCGCGCACCTCCACCTTCGAGCCCGCCTCGACCGACCCCGACAGGGCCCTCTTCACACTCACGACCTGCATGGTGCTCTCCCTCTGCGCCAGACCGGGAAGGCGAGTTAGTCGCGCCCGGGCCGGAGGGCAAGCACCGAGCGAAGTCCATCCCCGGCCCGGTGCACCCACATGGGGGGCTGCCGGTCAGGTTCCGGGACTTGCTGGCCGTCCGGGGAGGCAGGCCGCACGGGGGCGGACGGTCCGGACCTTCGACGCGGCAAGACTTGTTGCCCGCATGTCGCACCTCCCGCTAAGAGACTGAAAAGCCATGGCGATGAACGAGCGTTACGAGCCGCAGTCGATTGAAGGAAAGTGGCAGACCCGCTGGGACCAGGAGGGCGTCTTCCGGGCAGGCAGGCGTCCGGAGGCCCCCAAGAAGTACGTCCTGGAGATGCTGCCGTACCCCAGTGGCGCGATGCACATGGGGCACGTGCGCAACTACCTCATCGGGGATGTCTACGCGCGCTACTACCTGATGCGCGGCTTCGACGTGCTGCACCCCATGGGCTGGGACGCCTTCGGCCTGCCGGCGGAGAACGCGGCCATCAAGGACGGCGTCCACCCGGCCATCCGCACCCGCGAGAACATCCAGTCGTTCAAGGCGGAGATCAAGACGCTCGGCTACAGCTACGACTGGTCGCGCGAGGTGAACACCAGCTCGCCCGAGTACTACCGCTGGAACCAGTGGTTCTTCCTCCAGATGCTGGAGCGCGGGCTCGTCTATCGCCGCTTCAGCAAGGTGAACTGGTGTACCGGCTGCCACACCGTCATCGCCAACGAGCAGGTGAAGGACGGCCGCTGCGAGCGCTGCGACTCGGAGGTGCTGGACAAGGAGATGCCCGAGTGGGCGTTCCGCATCACGAAGTACTCGCAGGACCTGCTCGACGCGCTGGACACCCTCAAGGAGTGGCCGGACCGCATCACCTCCGCCCAGCGCAACTGGATTGGCCGCTCGGATGGCGCGGAGGTGGACTTCCGCGTGCAGGGCCATGACGCCGCGCTGCGCGTCTTCACCACCCGCGTGGACACGCTCTTCGGTTGCACCTACGTGGTGCTCGCGCCGGACCACAAGCTGGTCGCCCAGGTGACGACGCCAGAGCGCCGCGCGGACGTGGACGCGTTCGCGAAGCGCATGGCGGCGCAGAACAAGACGGAGCGGCTGGGCGAGGACGCGGAGAAAGAAGGCGTCTTCACCGGCGCGCACGCGCTGCACCCGTTCACCGGGCAGCCGGTGCCCATCTGGATCGCCAACTTCGTGGTGAGCGACTACGGCACCGGCGCGGTGATGAGCGTGCCGGCGCACGACGTGCGCGACTTCGCCTTCGCGCGCAAGTACGCGCTGCCCGTGCGCGTGGTCATCCAGCCGGCCGCCGGTGACAAGCTGGGCGCGGGGGAGACGCTGGAGGCCGCGTCCACCGAGGACGGCGTGCTGGTGGACTCCGGGGACTTCACCGGCCTGCCTTCCGCGGAAGCGCGCGTGAAGATGGCCGCGAAGCTGGAGGCGGACGGCAAGGGCAAGGCGACGGTGACGTACCGCCAGAAGGACTGGGGCTTCAGCCGCCAGCGCTACTGGGGCACGCCCATCCCCATCGTCTACTGCGAGAAGTGCGACCCGGAGCGCAAGGGCATCCCCGTGCCGCTGGATCAGCTGCCCGTGCGGCTGCCGGACATCGACACGCAGGCGGTGCTCACCGGCAAGGGGGAGCCCCCGCTCGCGAAGGTCGCGTCCTTCGTCAACACCCCGTGCCCGAAGTGCGGCGGTCCCGCGCGTCGGGAGGCGGAGACGATGGACACGTTCGTGGACTCCTGCTGGTACTTCGCGCGCTACCTGTCGCCGCAGTACGACGCCGCGCCCTTCGACCCGAAGGAGGCGAAGCGCTGGCTGCCCGTGGACGTGTACGTGGGCGGCCCCGAGCACGGCGTGATGCACCTGCTCTACTTCCGCTTCTGGACCCGGGTGATGAAGCTGCTCGGCCTGTCGCCGGTGGACGAGCCCGTCACGCGACTCATCACCCAGGGCATCGTCAACGGCGCCGACGGCCGCAAGATGGGCAAGCGCTACGGCAACGGCGTGGCCCCGTCCACCATCGTGCAGAAGTATGGCGCGGACACGGCGCGCACCTACGTGCTCTTCGCGGGCCCGCCGGAGCGCGACTTCGACTGGTCCCCGGATCAGGTGGAGGGCGTTTCCCGCTTCCTCAAGCGCGTGTGGTCGCTGGCCGCCACGCACCATGCCGCCGTGGCGGACGTCACATACGACGGCCCCTACGAGGGCAAGGCCCTGGAGACGCGCCGCGCGGCGCACAAGTGCCTCAAGCGCGTGGGCGAGGCAATTGAGCGCCTGTCCTTCAACACCGGCGTCGCCGGCATCATGGAGTGCGTGAACGCGCTCTATGCCGTAGGCACGCCGGAGACGCAGGCGGAGAAGGCGGCCATGGCGGAGGCGGTGCGGCTGCTCGCGCGCATCCTCACCCCGTTCGCGCCGCACATCGCGGACGAGCTGGCGGAGGCCTACGGGGCCAAGGCCGTCACCGTGTCGGAGGCCTGGCCGGAGTTCGACCCGGCGCTGGTGGTGGACGACGTGATTCCGTACGCCGTGCAGGTGAACGGCAAGCTGCGCGCGGAGGTGCGCGTGGCGGCGGACGCGAGCGAGGCGGACGTGCGCGCGGCGGCGGAGGCGGAGGAGAAGGTGAAGTCCGCCCTGGAGGGTAAGACGCTGCGCAAGTTCGTCTTCGTCCCCAAGCGGCTGGTGAACTTCGTCGTCGGCTGACGCCAGGGCTGAAGGAAGGGAGGGGCGGTGCCCGCGGAAGTGCTCGTCATGTGCTCCGCCTGCGGGCGCCCCCAGACGGCGGCCCGGCGCCGCTGCGCCTTCTGCAACGCGGTGTTGCCGGAGGCGCCCCTGCCGTCCCCCGCACCCGCGTCCATGGAC
>NZ_RAWD01000086.1:0-29961 GCF_003612065.1 Corallococcus sp. CA047B | reverse complement strand
GGCGCGGGGGGCATCACGTCCTCCAGCGTGGAGGCCATCGTGAAACCGTCGTGGTAGATGGACCCTTCGGGCTTGATGGCGTCGTCGCGGTACAGACCCATCTTCAGGTAGTTCAGGTCCTTGCCGAACTGGTTGGCACCGTAGGTCTTCGGCAGGGCCAGCTTGCCGTTGTGGTACAGCTCCACGAAGCCGACCTTCTTGTCGGACGACCACTTCACGTGCAGCACGAAGTCGTGCCAGTTGCCCTGGTTGATGGACGTCTGCCAGAGCACGGGCGTGGTGTTGCCGCCCACGCGCAGGTTGATCTTGTCCCCGCGCACGAAGAACTCCAGCGGCGGTGAGCCGCAGCAGCCCTCCTGGTGCCACTGGGTGATGACCTGCCAGGAGTCATGGACGGGGTAGTTCTTCGGAAACAGGGTGCTCCACTTGTAGAAGTACTCCTTCCCCTGCGTCTCATGGGTCAGGTACAGCAGCTCGTTGCGATTGCCGCTGGCGTTGATGGGATCATCGCCCTGCTTCACGACGGCCTTGAGGGCGTATTTCCCATCGCGCACCACGTCCGTCACGACCTGCAGACGGCTGGAGGCAACGCTCTGATCCCGGGTCCACTGGGACGTGTTGCCGGTCTCGAAGTCGCCCTTCCAGAGGATGCCCGCGGAGGCGAGGGCAGGCATGAGGGAAGCCGCGGCGACGAGTCGAAGGAGTTGCTTCAAACAGGAGTCCTTTCGGTCCGGGTTGGGCGGAGGGGACACGTGGCGCGCGAAACTCCTTCCCGCGCGTCCACGCCTGCCAACCCCCAATCCCTCGTGCGCTCCCTGGGCTGCCTGCTGGGGCAATGGGGACACAGGCCCCTGCCGCCCGTCACTTCCCCAGGCATGCCGAAGCGCGTGATTCCGGGCGGATGCGGGCGCTCAAACCTTCTGACGGGAGCAGCCATGCAGGCGAGCCCCCAAGCGTCATCCCCCCGACAGCCTGACGGCCCGGCGTTCCGTCCCCCACTCGCATCCGCGATGGGAAGACGGGTCTTTTTCAAGATCGGCGGACCTGCCCGTCTATTGATTCGTGGGGACCGAAAAACATCCGACGTGCATGAATTTCCACCGGCGGGCTGCCCACCGCGTCATGGAACGCCTGGTGGGTGGGGGCGAGGCCGGGTCGGCGTTCGTCGGAGGTTGGTGTAGAACGTGCGGGAGGGGCGCCAGCAAGGGGGAGGCGCCCGAGGGGACCGCATGGTGAAGCCGGCGAAGAAGAAGCTCTGGGCGCTGGCTCTGGCCATCCCCTTGATGGCGGCCGGAGTCGCGGCCCTGAAGCCCGCGGCGAGCGCGCCGCCCGTCACCGACAGCTTCTGGGTGGAGCGCAGGGCGGCGGCCCGCATCGAGTCCCGCCTCACGCACGCGGAAGCGGACCGCTACCGTTCGCGCGCGCCCGCCGGCGGCTGTCCCGTGCCCGCCGAGCCGATGCCCCTGGGCCCGCTCGCCCGCATGGAGGCCGGGGAGGACTGGGGCGGCATCGCGGCCGCGTACGCGCTGGAAGCGGAGTGGAACCAGGCGGCCTCCTTCCTGGAGCGCATGCCGGCCTCCCCGGAGCGCGACAGTGACTTGAGCGCGGTGGCGCTCGCGCGCGGCGACTTCGAACGGGCGCTGCGGCTCCTGGATGGCGCGCTGGCGGTGAAGCCGAACCTGCCGCAGGCGCTGTGGAACCGCGCGCTGGTGTTCCGGGAGATGGGGCTGACGCTGCGCGCGTCGGAGCTCTTCGAACAGGTGGCGAAGCTGGGCGAGCAGGGCTGGAGCCGCGAGGCCCACGCCCAGGCGCTGTCCCTGCGCGAGAGCACGCTGGAGCGCCAGCGTCAGTGGAAGGCGGCGCGCGAAGCGACGCTGGCCCTGATGGACGACGCGAAGGCGCCGCTGCCGCTGGACGCCGCCCGTCAGCTTCCGGGCACGGTGCGCGGCGTCTTCTATGACGTGGTGCGCGCCGCTGAATCCAAGGAGCGCGCGCTGGCGCTGATGCCGCTGGCGCAGGAGCTGGACCGGGTGCAGGGCGGCCGCACGCTCACGGACTACGTGCAGCGCGTGGCGAAGCGCGACTTCACCCGCCGCGGGGAGCTGGCGCGGCAGTACGCGGCGGCGATGCGCCCGGGCGGCACGGTGCCCGACGGCTTCCTGGACAAGGCGCGCCTGCCCGGTGACGAGGACCTCTACATGGGGGCCATCCTCCGCACGCGCAACGGCACGATGAAGAACCTGAAGGACGTGCTGGAGCGCATCAAGCGCCTGGACGATCCATGGTTCATGTACCAGGCGGAGCGCGACCAGGCCTACAAGGAGGTCGCGGACGGCGCGTGGTGGAAGGGTGAGCAGCGGCTCTTCTCCGCGCTCCAGCACTGCCGCGAGGGCACGCTGACGGTGCGCTGCCTGGAGCTGGAGCGACGGCTGGCGGTCTTCTACTACGACATGCAGCGCGTGACGGAGGCGGAGCAGCACGCGCGCGTGCTGTGGGCGGGGGCCCGGCAGCTTCGCGAGTGGGACCTGGAGTTCAACGCGCTGGAGTCGCTCTCCCAGGTGGCGCGCTCCCGCAACGACCTGGGCAGCGCGCGCGCCTATCTGGAGGAGTGGATGGCGCGCGGCCCCACGCGACACTGCGCGTGGCCCCACGTGCAGCTGGCGCACCTGTACTACCTGGACCTGCGGCCGGCGGACGCGCGGCGCGAGCTGGACATCGCCGCCGCCTGCGCCGACAACCGCATGGAGCTGGTGTTCGGTGCCACGCTCGCGGAGCTGACGCGCTCCGGCTCCGGTCCCAATGACGCCGAGTGGCTGGGCCGCGTCACCTCCAACGCCGTGTCGGGGCCGAACGTGCTGGGGGGCGACCGCGCCTATGCGCACTATCTGGAGGGCCGCTTCGTCCTGGATCAGGACCGGACCCGGGGTGAGGCGCTCTTGAAGACGACCATCGCGGAGGCGGATGCGCTGCCGCGAGGGGATGCGCTGGCGCGCGAGTCCTGGGCGCTCAGCCATTCGTCGCTCGCGGTGGACGCGGGCCGCACGGGCGAGTTCCCCAAGGTGGTGACGTTGATGGCCGCGCAGCTGGGCACGCCCGTGCCCACGCGGTGCGCGCTGGCCGCCAGCGTCCACGCCGAGCGCGCCGTGCTGGTGGCGCTGGGCCCGAAGGGCGAGGTCCAGGGGCACTACGACGCCGCGCGCAAGGAGCCCTTCGCGCGGGCGGACTCCTCCCGGCTGGTGCCGGAGGCCCTGCGCAAGACGCTCTCCGGCTGCGACCGCGTGGACGTGCTCGCGTGGGCGCCCGTCTTCGGCCGCACGGACCTGCTGCCTTCGGACATCGCGTGGAGCTTCCGCCTGGGCCGCGCCCAGGGACCGCGTCCCGCGCCCGGCTCGCAGTCCGCGCCCTCGCGCCGCCTGGTGGTGGCCGGGGTGGAGGCCCCGTCGCTGTTGCAGCTGCCCCGGCTGCCCGCGTGGACGCCGGACGCGGAGCCGGGGGCCGCGCCGCCGGACGTGCTGTCCGGTTCGGACGCCACGCCGTCGCGCGTGCTGGCCCGCATGGCGGACGCCACGGAGATTGAGATCCACGCGCACGGCATCACCGACCCCAGCATCTCCGGCGCGTCGCTGGTGGTGCTGTCGCCGGAGGTGAACGGCCGCTACGCGCTCACCGCGGACGTGGTGCGCGAGCAGCGGCTCACCGGCTCGCCCACCGTGTTCCTGGCCGCGTGCAGCGCGGGCCGCACCACGGCGCTGCAGAGCACGGAGCCCTTCAGCCTGCCGGCGGCCTTCATCGACTCCGGGGCCCGCGCGGTGCTGGCCTCCACGGTGGACATCCCGGACGCGGCGGGCCGCTTCTTCGACGGTGTCCGCCGCCGCATCCACGCGGGAACGCCCGCCGCCGTCGCGCTGCGCGACGAGCGTCAGGCGTGGCTTGCACGCGACGCGCGCGCCGCGTGGACGCGCTCCGTGCTGCTGGTGGAGAAGGCGGACTGACCGGACTAGAAGGGGGCATCCAGGTGCGTGTTGCCGCCGGGGACGAGGAAGTGGTGGAAGGTGACGCTGGCGCTCACGTCCAGCGCCTTCACCCAGTGCCACCAGCCCACGGGCAGGAACACCATGTCCCCGGGCTCCAGCACCGTCTCCAGCACGGTGGCCTGCGCGAACAGCGGGTGCGCCATCAGGTCCGGCTTCCCCGCGTCCACGTGGCTGAAGGTGCCCCGGTGCGGGTAGACGCGGTGGCGCTCGTAGGACGGCACCAGCTTCACGTGCTTGCGGCCCATCACCTGGCCCAACAGGATGTTCATGTTGTCGTGGTGCAGCGGGGTGACGGTGCCCGCGGGCCCCAGGAGCAGCGTCATCATGTCCGCCTGCAACGACGGGTCGATGAGGCCCTCGGGCGCGCGCAGATCCTCGCGCAGCGGCGAGAGTCCCGCGTGCCGCCAGTTATCGTTGCGCGGCACCATGTAGTAGTCGTTCGTCTCCTTCCCGGACTCCACCATGGTGAGGAAGTCCGCGAAGGGCATCCGCGTGCGGTGCCGGTCGTGCTGGGCCGCGTGCTCCGGGTTCGCGTCGCGCCCCATCATCACCTCCACCTCCACCGGGCCGAAGCGCTCGCGGAAGTAGGACAGCGACCACTTCTGGAGCGCCGGCCAGTCCTTCATCAGTCCGCGCAGCACCACCGGCCGGTGGCCCAGGTAGTAGCGGCCGAAGAACTCCTCCGGCGTCAGGTGCTCGCGCACCTCCAGCTGGCGGCCCCCGTCCTGGGCCCGCAGCTCGCTGTAGACATCCATCAGCGACTCCAGCCACCCGAAGTGCCGGGCCACCTGGAGGCATGCCTGGTAGTAGGGGTGCTTCTGCACCGCCTCCATCTCCTCGTGGGCCAGCGCCGGGTCCACGCCCGCACCCACCAGGACCTGTCGCACTTCTTCCGGCCCTACCCCCAGGGCCAGATTCTCCGCCAGCCACTGGCGCCACTCCGGACGCAAGAGGGACTTGTCCTCGCTCATTCGGAACTCCTTGAAATTCTTGAAGGATTGACCCGGTGGGGGCCCCTCCTGCACGTGCGTCAGGGCGTGGTATGGACTGGCCCCGTCCGTCTTTTTCTACCCATCCCATGCTTACGCCGGACTTCCGTCGTACCAGGAGAAGCGATCCATGACCCCCGGAGACGTGTCCTTTGCCCGACCCGGAGCTTTCGAGCCCGACCACAGCGCCCCACATGTGAAGGGCTCCTACGTCAACTGCGAGCAGCGCGAGCCCCGGGCGCGGCGCCGTCCGCTGCCGCCGCCTTCGGTCCCGGCCCTGTTGGAGGGGGCGGAAGTCGCCCGGTGAGCGTCCTGCCCGGCGGGCCTGTCCGCGCTTCCGGGCATTTTTCTCTCAAGAAACAAAGCGCTCGGCGTCTTTAGTCAGGAAGCCCACCAGTCACTTCGGGTCCTTGCGTCATGGCCAACCTCTTCAACCGGGAACGGCGCCATTTCGAGGCGTTCAGCCAGCGACACCGGCCCAGCCTGCTGGCCGTGGCCCGCCGGTTGTGCGCTCGCGGCATCCTGGATCCAGAGGACCTGGTCCAGGAGGCCTTCGAGCGGGCGTTGCCGGAGTTCGGCCACCTGAAGGACCGCACGGAAGCGGCGTGCGCGGCGTGGTTGTGCACGACGATGACGAACCGGTTCCTCGACCACTGCCGAAGGCAGCGGACGGAGGTCCGGGGGCTGCCGCACCTGGCGCTGGTGCAGGACCTGCCAGCGACGGGGGATGGGGAGCAGGAGAACTGGGAGCTGGTGGGCAATGACGCCTTCCAGGCGGCCATCGAGCAGCTCAAGCCGCACCTGCGGGATGCGTACAGGCTGCACGCGGAAGGCCTCCGCTACCAGGCCATTGCCGAGAAATTCAACGTCCCCGTGGGCACCGTGGGCAGCTGGCTGACGCTGGCGCGCCGTGACCTCAGGGAACTGCTGCTTCCGAGCGTCGCCGTGGCCCGGGAGCGGGGAGTCCAGGTATGAACGCGCATTGCACGAAGCTGCATCTCTTCATGGACGGTGAGCTGTCCGAGGCGGATGCGGAGGGCTTCCGGCACCACCTGCCGCGCTGCCCCGGCTGCGAAGGCGGCCTTCGCGACCTGCTCCAGTTGGAACTGCTGGCGGCGCGGGCGCTGGGCACGGGCGTCGTGGAGCAGCCCGCGCAGCCGTCTCACGGCAACGTGGTGGCGCTGGGCGCGTGGGTGCGCCGCAATGCGCGCGTGGTGGCCCCGCTGGCCATGGCCGCCAGCCTCTGCGCCGTCTTCGTGCCGCGCATGATGCCGGAGGCGGAAGTGCCGGCGGTGGTCTTCCTGGAGAACCAGTCCACGCGCGCGCTGGAAGGTCGCGTCTCGCATCCCCGCGCGGACCAGTGGCGCCGCTACATGCCCATGCGCGGCAATGGCAACGTCACCGGCGCGGAGACCGCGGAGGCGCCGGCCCCGGCCCCCCTGCCGCTGCGTCCGCTGGCGGAGATGGAGGAGCGCAAGGAGTTCCGCGGCATCGTCGCGGCCTACGTGCTGCACGGTCAGTGGCAGCAGGCGCAGGCGGTGCTGGTGCGTGAGCCCGCGTCGCTCGCTCGCGACAACGACCTGGCGGTGGTGGCGCTGCACGAGAGCCGCTTCCAGGACGCGCTGGGCCTGTTGGACCCGGTGGTGCGCGCGGAGCCGGCGCATGCGCAGGCCCTGTGGAACCGCGGCCTCGCGCTGTACGGGCTGAAGCAGTACGCGCGCGCCGCGACCGACTTCGAGAAGGTGGCGGCCCTGGGCGAGCCCGGCTGGAGCGACGAGGCGCGCGAGCGCGTGGAAGAGGCGCGCGCGCAGGCACGGCAGCTCGGCAGCGCGGCCCCCTGAGTTCCTGTCGTCCCTCCCGCGCGCTGGAGCGTCCACCATCGGGCGCCCCGCGCGGGTGAATCGCCTTCGGACACGGGATGACGTGTCAGGCTCCTGGGGTTGTCGGAACACTCCAGGAGCTTGCCCATGCCCGAGTCCTCCCCCCGCGCTCCCGTCGACTACGCGACCGCCCGCCGTGATTTCCGGTGGGAGCGGCCCGAGCACTTCAACTTCGCCACTGATGTCATCGACCGGCACGCGGCCGAGCGGCCCCAGGCCCCCGCGCTCCAGTGGTCCGACGAGTCCGGGCGCTCGCAGCGCTTCACCTTCCAGGAGCTGAAGGAGCGCTCGCTGCACGCGGCGCGCTTCCTCACCGGGCTGGGCCTGAAGCGGGGCGACCGGGCCTTCATCCTGATGCCGCGCGTGCCGGAGTGGTGGTTCCTGGTGTTGGGGTGCATCCGCGCCGGCATCGTCTTCATGCCCGGCACGCCCATGCTCACCGCCAAGGACATCCGCTACCGGCTGGAGGCCGCCCACGCGAAGGCCGTCCTCACCGACGCAAGCTGCCTGGACCGCTTCGAGGGCGTGCAGGACGTGCCGGGCGTGACGACGTGGGTGTCCACCGGGGACGCTCCGGCACCGTGGACGCGCTACGCGTCGGAGGCGCTGACGGAAGGCGAGGCCGCGGCCTTCCCGCCGACGCGCGCGGAGGATCCGCTGCTCATCTACTTCACGTCCGGCACCACGGGCATGCCGAAGATGGTGCAGCACACGCAGGCCAGCTACGGCCAGGGCCACCTCATCACCGGGCGCTACTGGTTGGACCTGCGGCCGGAGGACCGGCACCTCACGCTCAGCGACACCGGCTGGGCGAAGTGCGCCTGGGGCAAGCTCTTCGGTCCGTGGAGCGAAGGCGCGTGCAACGTCGTCTACGATTTCCGCGGGCGGTTTGATCCGGTGGCCTTCCTCAAGGTGCTGGAGCGCGAGCGCGTCACCACCTTCTGCGCGCCGCCCACCGCGTGGCGCGCGCTGGTGTTGCAGGACCTGAAGGCGGTGGACCTGTCCTCGCTGCGCCACACGGTGAGCGCGGGCGAGCCGCTCAACCCGGAGGTCATCGAGACGTGGAAGGAGGCCACCGGGCTGTTCATCCGCGAGGGCTACGGCCAGACGGAGACGGTGGTCATCGTGGGCATGTTCCCGTCGCTTCCGCCGCGCATGGGCTCCATGGGCAAGCCGTCCCCCGGCTTCACCGTGGGCGTCATCAACGAGCAGGGCGAGGAGGTCGCGGATGGGCAGGAGGGCGACATCGCGGTGCGCGTGAAGCCGGAGCGGCCGGTGGGCCTGTTCCACGGCTACCTGAATGACGACGCGGCCAACGCGGCCAGCAGCCGGGGCGACTGGTACGTCACGGGCGACCGCGCGGTGCGCGACGCGGAAGGCTACCTGTGGTTCGTGGGGCGCTCGGATGACGTCATCAAGACGTCCGGCTACCGGGTGGGCCCCTTCGAGGTGGAGTCCGCGCTGCTGGAGCACCCCGCGGTGGCCGAGTCCGCCGTCATCGGTGTGCCGGACGACAAGATTGGCCAGCGCATCAAGGCGTACGTGCTGCTGACGCCGGGCCACACCGCGTCACCCGCGCTCGCGCAGGAGCTGCAGGACTTCGTGAAGAAGACGACGGCGCCCTACAAGTACCCGCGCGAGATCGAGTTCGTCTCGGAGCTGCCCAAGACGGTGAGCGGGAAGATCCGCCGCGCGGAGCTGCGCGCCACCCAGAAGAAGTAGGGGCGCGCAGCGGAAGGGAACTACTTCAGCCAGTCCGAGTGCACGAAGCCGGCGTCGGGCTTGTCCCGCCGCTGGTAGGTGTGCGCGCCGAACGCGTCGCGCTGGGCCTGGGTGAGGTTCTGCGGCAGCTCCGGGCTGCGGTAGCTGTCCATGTACGCCAGGCTGCTGCTGAACACCGGCACCGGGATGCCCGCCTTCGTCGCCGAGCCCACGAACTTGCGCCACGACGGTGCCAGCTTCTCCAGCTCCGGGGCGAACGCCTCCGACACCATCAGGTTGGGCAGCGTGGGCTGCTGCTGGAAGGCCGCGCGCAGCGGCGTGAGGAGCTTCGCGCGGATGATGCAGCCGCCCCGCCAGATGCGCGCCATCTCCGAAAGCGACACGCCCCACTTGTACTCGTCGGAGGCCGCCTGGATGAGCCGCATGCCCTGCGCGTACGTCACCACGCGCGCCGCGTAGAGCGCGTCGTGCGCCCACTGGGCCAGGTGCTGCTGCTCCTCGGAGGTGAGCGACACGGAGGGGCCGTGCAGCTTCTTGCTCGCGGCGACGCGGTCCTCCTTGTGCGCGGACAGGTTGCGCGCATCCAGCGCGGACGCGATGGAGGGCACCGGCACGCCCAGGTCGAGCGCCACCTGCACGGTCCACTTGCCCGTGCCCTTCTGGCCGGCCTTGTCGAGCACCATGTCCACCAGGGGCTTGCCCGTCTCCGGGTCGCGCTTGCGCAGCACCTTGATGGTGGTCTCCAGGAGGAACGACTCGGCGATGCCCTCGTTCCACTTGGAGAACAGGTCGGCCAGGGCCGCGGTGTCCAGGCCCAGGCCGCGGCGGAGCACGTCGTATGTCTCCGCGAGCAGCTGCATGTCCGCGTACTCGATGCCGTTGTGCACCATCTTCACGAAGTGGCCCGCGCCCTCCGGGCCCACGTGGGTGACGCACAGGCCTTCCTCGCTGCGCGCGGCGATGGCCTCCAGCACCGGCTGCACCAGCGCGTACGCGTCCTTGGGGCCGCCCGGCATGATGGACGGGCCGTGGCGCGCGCCCTCCTCGCCGCCGGACACACCGATGCCCAGGAAGTGGAAGCCCTTCTGCTTGCACAGCGCTTCGCGGCGCCGGGTGTCCAGGTACCAGGAGTTGCCCGCGTCCATGATGACGTCGCCGGGCGACAGCAGCGGGAACAGCCGCTCCATCATCTGGTCCACCGGAGCGCCGGCGGTGATCATCAGCAGGACGCGGCGCGGACGCTCCAGGCCGGAGACGAACGCCTCCAGCTCCGGCCAGCCGGCCAGGGCCTGCTTCGGGTTCTCCTTCTGGACCTTCGTGATGGCCTCCGGGTGGCGGTCCCACACCGCGACGCTGAACCCGTGGTCCGCGATGTTGAGGGCGAGGCTCGCGCCCATGACGCCCATGCCCACCACGCCGAACTGCGCAGGCTTTGTCTGTGTGCCCATGTTCCCTCCGAGCCGCGCCTACCCGTAGGCGGCGGGGTCCAGCATCCACTGCGTGTTCGTCACGTGCGACGCGGGCAGCTGCATATCGCCCTGAAGCACCCGCCGCATGGCGTCCCGCTTGCCCTCGCCCGCCACCAGTCCCAGCACCGCCCCCGCGCCCTGGAGCACGGGGAACGTCAGCGTCATCCGCCACGGTGGCGGCTTGGAGGTCTGCTTCACCGCGAGCACCCGCGCGGTGCGCTCCGAAAGCGCCGGGTGGCCGGGAAACAGGCTCGCGGTGTGGCCGTCCTCGCCCACGCCGATGAGCACCACGTCCAGCCGCTCCGGCAGCGTCTTCGCGTAGTCGGCCGCGGCGTCATCGCGGTCCTCGCGCTCGCCCTGCATGCGGAACACCTGCGCGTCCGAAAGCTTCAGCGGCGTGAGCAGCGATTCCTTCACCAGCTTGTAGTTGCTGTCCGCGTGGTCGGGCGGCACGAAGCGCTCGTCCACGAAGTACACGTCCACCCGTTCCCAGGGCAGCGTGTGCTCCGCGAGCGCGCGGTACGCGGGGCGCGGCGTGTTGCCGCCCGACAGCGCCAGGCTCACCCGCTGCTTCGTCGCGAGCGCCTTCTGGAGCTCGCGCGCCAGCCAGTCGGAGGCCTCCAGGGTCAGCTTCTCCGGGGGGACGATGAGCGGTTTCGTCATAGCGTGGACCACCGGCGGCCATTCTTCGCGGGCAGCGCGTCCGCGGCGTCAGGGCCGGTGCTGCCCTTCTTGTACGTGTGCAGCGTGCCGCCCGCGTCGGTCTCCAGCGCGCGCAGGATGGGCGTGATGTAGCCCCAGGCCTGCTCCACGCTGTCCTGGCGCGCGAAGAGGGTGGCGTTGCCGCGCATGCAGTCCAGCAGCAGCCGCTCGTACGCCTCCGGCACGGGCTTATGGAAGCTCTCCGCGTAGTCCATGTCCATGGTGACACCGCCGATGTTGACGTCCTCGCCGGGCACCTTGGACTCGAACGACAGCGCGATGCCTTCATGCGGCTGGATGCGCAGGGTGAGCACGTTGGGCTGCAGCCGCTGGCAGGTGGCGCCGCCGCCGCTGAACAGGCCGATGGGCACCGACTTGAAGTGGATGGACACCTCCGTCATGCGCCGCTTCAGGTTCTTGCCCGCGCGCAGGTAGAAGGGCACGCCCTGCCAGCGCCACGAGTCCACGTTCATCTTCAGCGCGACGTACGTGGGCGTGCGTGAGCCCTTCTTCACGCCCTTCTCGTCCTGGTAGCCCTGGTACTGGCCCACGACGACGTGGTCCGGCACGTCCGAGCCCTCCACGGGGCGCAGCGCGCGGAACACCTTGTTCTTCTCATCGCGGATGTCCTCCGCGGCGAAGGACACGGGGGGCTCCATGGCGCACAGGGCCAGCACCTGGAGCAGGTGGTTCTGCACCATGTCGCGCAGCACGCCCGTCTCGTCGTAGAAGCCGCCGCGGCCCTCCACGCCAATCGTCTCCGCCGCCGTGATTTCCACGTGGTCGATGTGCTGGCGGTTCCACAGCGGTTCGAAGATGGCGTTGGCGAAGCGGAAGACGAGGATGTTCTGCACCGTCTCCTTGCCCAGGTAGTGGTCGATGCGGAAGATCTGCTTCTCATCCAGCACCGCGCCCAGTTCGCGGTTGAGCTCGCGCGCGCTCTCCAGGTCGTGGCCGAAGGGCTTCTCGATGATGAGCCGCCGCCAGGGCTTCTCTCCGGGCTGCTCCTCGCGCTTGAGCAGGCCGGCGCCGGCCAGGCTGTGGATGATCTGCGGGAACGTGGAGGCGGGCGTCGCCATGTAATAGAGCTGGTTGTCGCCCGTCTTGTGGCGCTTGGACACATCCGCCAGCTTGTCGCTCAGGCGCTTGAAGGTGCCCGGGTCGTCATAGCCGCCGGAGACGCATTCGATGCGTTCGGAGAAGGTCTTCCAGGCCGCTTCGTCCACGGGCTGCGTGCGGGCGAACTTCTTCAGGCCCTCCTTCACGTGCTCGCGGAAGGCCTTGTCCTCCAGCGGGGAGCGGCTGAAGGCGACGATGGCGAAGTGCTCCGGCAGCAGGTTGGAGCGGGCGAGCTCGAAGAGCGCGGGGAATAGCTTGCGCTCGGCCAGGTCGCCCGTGGCGCCGAAGAGGACCATGGCGCAGGGGTCGGGGCGGCCCGCGCTGAACACCGGTTCGCCTTCTCGGGGATGGGTTTCGATGTGAACGCCCTGCGCATCCATGCGGTGTCTCCTCCGGTTCGACCGGGGACCTTAAGGCGCTAATCTGGCGGCCCTGCAAGCGCATTGCAGGAGAATGATGCGGGCCTGACGTCTTGCCTGCCCCGGAGGTTGGGGCCATCCCGGCTCCGCCGGGGAGCGCGCGGGCAACCGGGCGGCGTCAGGCGCCTGGGAACATGATATTTCCGGGGGTCATGACGACTCCTCCCGTGGCGCTCATCACCGGGGGTTCGCGTGGCGTGGGCCGCGCGGTCTCCCTCCGGCTGGCCCGTGCCGGCTATGACATCGTCTCCACCTACCGTCGGGACGCGGACTCCGCGGCGAGCCTGGCGAAGGAGGTGGAGGCCCTGGGCCGCCGCTGCCGCACGGTGATGGCGGACCAGCTGGAGCCCGCGACGCTGCACGGCGTGTTCGACGTCATCCAGGAGGAGTTCAAGGGCCTGGACGTGTTCGTCGCCAACGCGGCCTCCACCGTCTTCACGCCGCTGATGCAGACGAAGCTGCACCAGATGGACAAGACCTTCAACGTGACGGTGAAGAGCTTCCTCTTGGGCGCGCAGCGTTCGGTGCCGCTGATGGAGGGGCGCAAGGGGCGCATCGTCGCGGTGTCCGGCATGGACTCGCGCATGCCGCTGCCGTTCCATGGCCTGCTGGGCGCGATGAAGGGCGCCATGGAGATCATGGTGAAGTACCTGGCCGCGGAGCTGACCGGGTCGGGCATCCGCGTCAACGCGGTCAACCCGGGCTACATCGACACGGACTCCAGCCGCTTCTACATGGGCGATGCGTGGGCGGGCCTGGAGGAGAAGGTGAAGGACCAGGTGCCCGTGGGGCACGTGGCCAGCGTGGATGAGATTGCCCGCCCCATCGAGTGGCTGTGTTCGGAAGGCTCCGCGTACGTGAACGGCCAGACGCTGGTGGTGGACGGCGGCCTGGAGGTCAACTACGCGATGGGCTTCGCCGCGAACATGACGACGCCGTCCTCGCGCTGACCGCCGCCGCCTTCCATGCGCTACGCCGTCTCGCTGTGGTTCTTCGTGCTGTTCCTGGTCACCGCGCCCCTGCTCTTCACGCTGGGCGCGGTGTTGTTCGTGGTGGCGTATCCGCTGGATCCGCACCGGCAATGGCTGCACGTGCTGGTGTGCCGGTGGTGCTACGGGCTGTGGCTGCATGCCTCGCCCGGATGGAAGGTGCGCGTGGAGGGACGGGAGCTGCTGCCCAAGGGCCCGTGCGTCTACGTCGTCAACCACCAGTCCTTCGCGGACATCCTGGCGGTGATGGGGCTCTTCACCCCGTACAAGTTCGTGGCGAAGGCGTCGCTGTTCCGCACGCCGCTGGTGGGCTGGATGATGACGCTGCTGGGGTACGTGCCCATCGTGCGCGGCAGCTCGAAGTCGATGGAGCAGTTGCTGGGGCCGTGCCGCCGCTGGCTGCGCCAGGGCATTCCGGTGCTCATCTTCCCGGAGGGCACGTATTCGCCCGGCGAGCTGCTGCCATTCAAACGGGGTGCGTTCCAACTGGCGCTGGAGGAGCACGTGCCGGTGGTGCCGGTGCTGGTGCGGGGCACGCGGGAGCTGGTGGACGGGGACGGGCCGTGGATGAGCCCGAGCGCGTCCGTCACGGTGCGTGTCCTGCCGGCGCTGCCACCGGAGAGCTTCGGTCCGGACGCGGTGGCGCTGGCCACGCGCGTGCGCGAGCAGTACGTGGAGGCGCTCTCGGTCGCGAGCTGACGGACCCGGGGCCGGTGCTGGAGCGGCGCTGTGGGGGGCTGCTTCGCCCGGCCTCGCGTCTGGCGCGGAGTCCCGCGCCTCAGGCGTGCTCGGAGCCGGGCAGCCCTTCGTCCGTCGCCGCGTCGTCGTGCGAGGAGGCTTCCATCGCGTGCGACGAGGGCAGGGCGGGGGCGGCTTCGGTGACGGCGCGGGTCAGCTCGTGGGGCGCGCGGATCAACGCCTCCAGCGCATCGGTGCTCGCGGGGACGCCGCGCTGCTCCACCTGGAGCCAGCCGCCCTTGATGCTGACACGGCGGTGGCCGCGCAGGCCCAGCAGCCGCTTGCGCACGTCCGGGGCCAGCAGCACCGGGCGCGCCTCCGGGGCCAGGTTCTCCACCAGGAAGGCCGCGTCCAGCTCCGCGTCGCCCAGATGCTCCTCGCGCGGCGTGGTGGCTCCGGGCACCTTGTCCTCGGGGCGCTCGTGCTCCAGGAGCAGGTCCGCGGGCAGCGCGCCCTCCAGGTCCAGGCGCAACACGGTGACGGTGTGCCGCTTCTTGCCCCCCGCGCCCCGCTTCCCCGTGGCCAGCAGCAGCGGACGCCCCCGGTAGCGGCCCTGCACCTCCAGCCGCTTCTCCGCGCAGGTGAGTCCATTCGCCTTCGCGAACGCCTCCCACGCCGCGCGCTGCCGGCGCTTGAGCTGGAACAGGGTGAAGAGGGCCAGAGCGCCCAGGACGAGCAGGGACGCGAGGATGCCGAGCGGAGAAGAGACACCGGGAAGCATGGCGGCGCATTGTGCACCGACGCGCGACGGGTGGACCCTCAAATCCGATCGCGTGCGCACCGTCGTGGTCCGAGCAGGCTCGGACTGCCAGGGCGCGAACACGTTGGATGGAACTCCGCGCGCGTGGAATCCCGCGTGCCTGCATTTCTTCCGTCCGGGACGCTGTGTCCCCGGCCGCACCGGAAATGCGCACGGAGCGCGCCAGTGATGCACCCACGGTGTGACGTGGGGATGCAGGGCCTCGCGGGTCGGCCAGACGGCACGAAGCAGGCGCCGTGGGACATGCGGTGGGATGCGGAGGACGTGGGAGGAGGGGCGTTCGCGCAAGCACGCGGAATGACGCCCTTTTTCGACAATGTCAGAGGGGGCAGGTAAGGGAGCGGGGGCTCGCCGCTTGGAGTCGGGCCGTCACCGGGGGAGGCTGCCCGGCTGGCGCCTGGGGCCGGGCCACGAGGGAGGGTGAACGCGGGATGCGCCTGCTGCACACGTCGGACTGGCACCTGGGACACACGCTGTATGACGTCTCGCGCGAGGCGGAGCACACCGCGTTCCTGACGTGGCTGCTGGCCACGCTGGAGTCGGAGGAGGTGGACGCGCTCCTGGTGGCCGGGGACATCTTCGACACGGCCAACCCCAGCGCGGAGGCGCAGGCGGCCTGGTACCACTTCATCGCGCGCGCGCGCCGTGCGCTGCCGAAGCTGGACGTGGTGGTGGTGGGCGGCAACCACGACTCCGCGGCGCGACTGGACGCGCCGGATCCGTTGTTCACCGCGCTGGGGGTGCGCGTGGTGGGCGGGCTGCCGCGTCAGCAGGGCGCGCTGGAGCTGGAGCGGCTGGTGGTGCCGGTGCACGACGCGCGCGGGAAGGTGGGCGCGTGGGTGGCGGCGGTGCCGTACCTGCGGCCCTCGGACCTGCCGCCGGTGGCGGACGCGACGGTGGACCGGTTGGTGGAGGGCGTGCGCTCCGTGTACGCGGAGGTGCTGGACGGGGCGCGCAGGCGCCGGCGCTCCGGTCAGGCGCTGGTGACCATGGGCCACTGCTACATGACGGGCTCGGAGCTGTCGGAGCTGAGCGAGCGGAAGATATTGGGCGGCAACCAGCACGCGCTGCCGGTGGACCTGTTCCCGGAGGACGTCGCGTACGCGGCGCTGGGGCACCTGCACAAGGCCCAGCGCGTGGGCGGTCGCGAGGGCGTGCGCTACAGCGGCTCTCCGTTGCCGCTGTCCCTGTCGGAAGCGCACTACAAGCATCAGGTGTTGCTGGTGGACGTGGAGGACGGGGCGCTCAAGCAGGTGCGTCCCTTGCCGGTGCCTCGCACGACGGACATGGTGCGGGTTCCCGCTAGGGACGCGTTGGTGCTCGCGGACGTGCTGGACTTGCTCGCGGCGCTGCCCGCGTTCGAGCCGGGGATGCCGGAGTCGATGCGGCCGTACCTGGAGGTCTGCGTGTCGCTGCCCCGGCCGGAGCCGGCGCTGCGCCACAAGGTGGAGCAGGCGCTGGAGGGACGCGCGGCGCGGCTGGTGAAGCTGACGCCCTTCTACACGGGGACGGGCGGGGCGCTGGCGGACGTGCGGCCGGGGCTGTCGCTGCGGGAGCGCACGCCAGAGGACGTGTTCCTCGCCCGGTATGCGCGGGACTTCAAGGAGCCGCCCACGCCGGAGCTGCTGGAGTCGTTCCACGCGTTGCTCACGCAGGTGCAGGAGGACGCGTCGTGAAGATCCTGGCGATTCGCGGCAGCAACCTCACGAGCTTCTCCGGTGAGTTCAAGCTGGAGCTGGATCAGGCGCCGCTGGACAGGTTGGGCCTGTTCGCCATCTCCGGCGCGACGGGCGCGGGGAAGAGCACGCTCCTGGATGCGCTGTGTCTGGCGCTGTTCGACCGCACGCCCCGGCTGGGTGGGCCCAGCAAGGTGCTGGTGGGCCGCGCGGACGAGGACGAGGAGGCGCGTCTTTCTGCCTACGACGTGCGCGGCATGCTGCGGCGCGGGGCGGGCAAGGGCCACGCGGAGGTGGACTTCCAGGGCAAGGACGGGCGGCGCTACCGGGCGCGCTGGAACGTGTGGCGGGCGCGAGAGCGCGCGGAAGGGCGCTTCCGGCCGCAGGAGCTGAGCCTGACGGACGTGGCCACGGGGCAGTTGTTCGGCCGCACCAAGGGCGAGGTGCTCCAGGCCATTCAGGAGCGGCTGGGGTTGTCGTTCGATCAGTTCCGGCGCTCGGCGCTGCTGGCGCAGGGAGAGTTCGCGGCGTTCCTGCGCGCGGATGCGAACGAGCGCGCGGAGCTGCTGGAGCGGATGACGGGCACGGAGGTGTACAGCCGGCTGTCCGTCGCGGCGCACAAGAAGAACGCGCTGGAACAGGAGGAATTGACGCGGCTGTCGCACGGGCTCGCGGCCATCGCGCTGCTGTCGGATGCGGAGCGGGAGGGCGCGCGCGGCCAGTTGGGCGAGGAGGAGGCCGCGCGGGTGCGCGAAGAGACCCGGCTGCGCGAGGCCGAAGGGGCCCGGTCCTGGTACGCGCTGCGCGCGGAGCTGGTGGGACAGGAACAGGCTTCCGACGTCGCGGTGACGCGGGCCGTGGCGGAGAAGGAGGCGGCGGCGCCTCGCGAGGCCCTGCTGGAGTCGGTGCGCGCGGCGGAGGGGTTCCGCGCGGTCGTGTCGGCGGTGGAGACCGCGGAGCAGCGCTGTGTGCTGGCGGAGGCGGAACAGGTCGGCCGCGCGTCGCAGGCGGAAGCAGCGCTCGCGGCGTCGGCGGCGCAGCGCCAGGTGCGGATGCAGGCGGAGGTGGCGCGGGCGTCGGCGCAGGAGGCGGAGGCCTCGGTGCGTCCGGCGTTGGAGGAGGCGGCGAGGCTGGACACGCGGCGCGCGGAGGCCGAGCGCGAGGCCCGGGAGACCGCGGAGCTGGCGAAGCAGGCACAGGCGGCGGAGACCGCCGCCCAGGAGGCGCTGGCGCTGGTGCAGGCCGCGGAGGCGAAGGCCCAGGGGCTGGTGGACGCGGCCCAGGCGTGGCGCGCCTCGCATGAGAGCTGGGAGCCCCTGGCCACGGAATGGCCCCGCTGGCAGCGCGAGCTGGAGCGCTACGCGGGCGCCCTCAAGGAAGAGCAGGCGGCGGGGACGGACGCGGACCGGTTGGGGAAGGACGTGGACCGGCTGGGCGGCGAGACCCAGGCGCGTCGCGAGGAACACCAGGGCGCGGCCGAGGCCGAAGCGCAGGCGCTGGCATTGGCGACCCACGCGGAGGCGGCGCTGGGGGAGGACGGGGGCGCGGCGCGACGGGCGCTCCGGGAGGCCCTGCTGGCGCGGCAGGATGCGTTGGGGGCACTGGCGCTCGCGGGGGAGGGCGCGCGGGTGGAGGGCTCGGCGGAAGGCGACGCGGACGCGGAAGTGAAGGCGCACCGCGAAGCCTCCGAGCGCGCGCGGGAGGAGGCGAAGGACGCGGCGGCGCGGCGTGCGACGCAGGAAGCGATGCTGCAGGAGGCCCGGCGTGCGCAGTCGCGCGCGGAGGCGACGCAGGGACTGGCCTCGCACCGGGCCGCGCTGCACGAGGGCGAAGCCTGTCCGCTGTGTGGTGCGCTCGAGCATCCGTATGCCCGCGAGGGTTCGGCGTTGGAGGGGCTGGTCGCGGAGGCCGCGGCCCGGGTGGTGGAGCTGGAGTCGGCGCGGGATGTCGCGGCGAAGCAGGAAGGCGCGGCGAGCGTGCGGCAGGCGACGGCGGACACGGCCGCGACGCAGGCAGAAGGTCGGCGCGACACGGCAGCCCGCAGGCGCACGGGACATCAGGAATCATGGAAGGCGGCGCGCGAGCGGTGGATCCGCGCGGTGCTCCCCGGCGTCGACGTGTCCTCATTGCCCGGAGAGGTGCGCTCCGGCGTGGATGGCTCGCTGTCCCCGGCGGCCGCCGCATCCCTGGCAGGCAGGTCCGAGAACTCCCGCGCTGGGGACGCGCCCCCCGAGCACGCGGAGGCCGCTAGCGCGCAGGCGTGGACCCAGAGGGCGCAGGAGGACGTGCGCGTCCGGCTTGCGACCCTGCGTGAGGAGGAGGAGTCAGCGGAGCTCCGGGCCGCCGCCGCGCGAGAGGCCCGTGCCCGCTTGGAGACCCTGCGCACGCGACGCGAGGGCTCCGCCGAAGCGCTGCGCAAGGCCGAGGATGCCCTTGCCCGCGCGGTGCAGGCCCACCGCGAAGCGCTTCTTCGCCGCGACACCGCCCGCGAGGCACGACAGCGCGCGCTCACCGAGGTCGCTCCGCCGTTCGCCAATGAGACCTCTCCCTGGCAGGAGAAGCTCGCGGAGGATCCGCTGCGCTTCCAGGGTCGGTGCCTGGAGCGCGTGACGAAGTGGCGCGAGCGCGTCGCCGAGCTCGAAGCCGCGCGCAAACGCCTGGAGGAAGAGCAGGGCCGCCGTGCCCGGGAAGAGGTCCGCCTCCAGGCCCGCCACGAGGACGCCCAGACCGCGGCCGGACGCGCGAGCCTCAAGGACGCGGCCTTCCAGGACGCCTCGAAGGCCCGCGCGCGACTGCTCCAGGGCCGTCCCACGCAGGAGGTGCGCGCGGAGGTCCAGTCGCGGCTCGACACGGCCGTGGACGCCTACGAGCGCGCCCGCGAGGCCGCCGAGTCCCTCCAGCAGGCGGAGAAGGTGGCCACCGCGCGCGCCGAGGACGCGGTGCGTCTGCGCGCCGAAGCGGTCCGCGCGCTTGAGAGCGCCCAGGCGGTCCTCGCCGAACGCCTCGCGGGCCATGGCACCACGCTGGAAGAACTCAAGGCCCTGCTGTCCCGCGACGCCGCTTGGTGCGACAGCGAAGCGCGCTCGCTCAACGCCCTGCGCGAGTCCGTGGCCCAGGCCCGCGCCGTGCTCGTGGAGCGCCAGGAACGCCGGGTGCGCCATGAAGCCTCGGGCCTCCCCGCGCTGGCCGAAGCCGACGTCGCTGGCCTCTGCGAGCGCCTGCGCACGGATGTCGACGTGCGCCGCCGCGCGGAGGCCATGCTGCGCGCCCGGTTGGACAATGACGACGCGGCCCGCGCACGACACGGCGCGGAGGCACGCGCGCTGGAGCTGCGCCGGGGCGCGGCGGAGGTGTGGAAGACGCTGGGCGACCTCATCGGTTCGCACGACGGGAAGAAGTTCAAGGTGTTCGCCCAGAGCCTCACGCTGGATGCGCTGCTCCTGCACGCCAACGCGCACCTGCGCGAGCTTGCGCGCCGCTACCGGCTGGAGCGCGTGCCCGGCCACGACCTGGATCTCCAGGTGGTGGACGGCGACATGGGCGACGAGGTGCGCAGCGTCGCCAGCCTCTCCGGCGGCGAGAGCTTCCTCGTGTCCCTGGCGCTCGCGCTGGGGCTGGCCTCGCTGTCGTCGGAGACGACGCAGGTGGAGACCCTCTTCATCGATGAGGGCTTCGGCACGTTGGATCCGGAGACGCTGGAGGTGGCGCTGGCCACGCTCGATGCGCTCCAGGCCACCGGCCGGCAGGTGGGCATCATCTCCCACGTGAGCGGGCTGGCGGAGCGCATCGGCGTGCAGGTGCGCGTGGTGAAGCAGGGCGGCGGTCGCAGCCGGCTCGTGGTGGAAGGCGACGGCGGCATCACCGTCGCCTTGGGACAACAGGTGGCGTGAGCCGCCCCGGGCGTCAGCCCGACACCGGCTCCGCGCCCATCAGGCCGCGCACCACCGCGGCCACCGCCAGCGGCGTCGCCACCCGGTCGTCGCTCAGGGCCGCCAGCGCCCGGGCGAACTGCTCCGCCGACGAGAAGCGCTGCGCGGGATGCGGCGCGAGCGCCCGGTCCAACACCAGCGCCAAGGGGTCGGACACCTCCGGCGCCAGCATGCGCACGGGCGTCACCCGCACACCCCGGATGGAGGCCTCCACCTCCTCCTCGGTGCCGCCCTCGAAGGGCGACTCCAGCGACAGCAGCTCGTACAGCAGCACCGCCGCCGCCCACAGGTCCACCGCCACCGACACCTCGCCCGCGAGCAGCTCCGGGGAGCGGTAGTGCTGCTTGCCCATGCGCCGCCAGTCCACCGCCATGCCCGCGCGCGAGCGGGCCACGCCGAAGTCCGCCAGCTTCACCTCGCCGCCGCGCGACAGCAGCACGTTGTGCGGCGACACGTCACAGTGCACCACCGCCAGCGGCCGCCCCTTGGCGTTGGTGGCCGCGTGCGCGTGCGCCAGCGCCTCCAGCACGTGCCGCACCATCATCACCGAGATGTCGATGGGCAGCTCGATGCGCCGACGCCGGCACTGCGCCAGCACCCGGCCCAGGTCGGTGCCCTCCACCAGCTCCAGTGCCAGATAGGGCCCGTCCGCCTGCTCGCCGTACTCGCGGAAGCCCACGATGTGCGGATGCGACAGGCAACGCGCCAGCTCCGCCTCGTGCAGGAGCTGCTCGCGCGCCTCGGGGTCCCTCGCGCGCTCCGGACGCACGCGCTTGAGGGCCACCTCCTCGCCCGCCAGCATCCCCTGCACCATCCGCGCGCGGAACACCTCCGCGTTGCCGCCGCGCCCCAGCCGGGACAGCAGCTGGAATCGCCCGCAGTCGCGGGGCCACTTCTCCAGGGACCCTTCCTCCTGCGTGGTCACGCCTTCTCCCCGCCGACCAGACTCGCCAGGTAGTCGTCGAGCGTCCGCGAGAAGGTGGCGTCGTCGCTCAGGAAGGCCAGGCCCACGCCGCCTGTGTACGGCGCGTCCACCACGTGCACCACCAAAGCCTCGCCCTGCAGCCGCTGGCCGTTGGGCAGCTTCACGTCCACCGTGACGACGCTGTCCTGGGGAGGACGGTGCGCCGTGCGCACGAAGAGGCCGCCGTTGGAGATGTTCAGCGCGTGCTCGCGCACGAAGTCCAGCTCCGTGCGGAACTCCAGCTCCAGCTTCACGGCGAAGCGCCGGCCCCGGCGCTGCGGCCCGTCCTCCGGCGCCTCCTCCTCCGGGGCACGGTAGGACTCGCCGCCCCGCGTGGGCGCGGGTGCGACTTCCGGCGCTGGCGCGGTGGAAAGGGGCGCGGGCGCGGACGGCGGCGGTCGCGCGGCCAGCGCCTCCAGGTGTTGCTGGAGCTCCTGCGCCGCCCGCGCACGCTCGTCGCCGGTGAACGGCGTGCCGCCCGCCAGCGTCTTCGAGCGCAGGGCGTCCCGCTCCGACTTGGGCAGCCGCCACAGCTCCACGAAGGTGCCGCCACTCTTGCGCACCTCCTCGCCCAACCGCTCCACCGCCGCGCGCGGATAGCCGGGCACCTCCACCTTCACCTCCAGCGCACCCTCCTCGTCGCGGAACGCCACCAGCAATTGCATGGACTGCGCGGACGGCAACAACGCGCCCAGGCCCTCCACCACGGACGCCGCCTTCGCGGGCGACGCCCCTCCCCTCCACACCGCCGCGAGACCGAAGACAGGCACGGGCCGGACGATAGCCGAGCCCTCCAGTCCCCCGTCCAGACAGTGCGGTCGGAAACAGGCGACAGCGGCGGACGCAAAGTTTCCAAATCGAGATGCGTCCCTCCTACCAGGGGAGCACCTACATCGGAATTCCGCTCGGCTCCCTCTATGCTGGGGACTCTCCGTAACCCCCCTTCCCGGAGTGCCAACTCGTATGCGCAATTGGATCCGACTCTTCTCCGGCACCCTGCTTGCGGCCACGCTGCTTGCGGGCTGCGGTGGCAGTGACCCAGACCCCGATCCGGGCCCCGGCCCAGGCACCGACGCAGGCCCCTCCGACGATGGCGGCAGCGGCACCGACGCCGGTGTCGTCGACGCGGGCTTCGACGCCGGCTACGTCGAGGACGCAGGCATCATCGTGGACCCCGACCCTGACCCGGGCAAGGTCCCCACCGACCCGTATGATCCGACCAACGCCACCAAGGACTCGGACTGTGACGGCCTGACGGACCAGGAGGAATACTCCACCGTCTACACGGGCGGGTTGAAGACGAGCCCCGGCCTGCGCGACACCGACGGCGACGGCATCCGCGACGGCGTGGAAGTGGGCCGCACGAGCAGCGTGGTCCCCACCTGTTCGTTCTACCCGGATGAGGATCCGGCTTCGCGCACCTCGCCGGTGAAGGTGGACACGGACGGCGACGGCCTGCCGGACGGCCTGGAGGACGCCGACCGCAACGGCAAGCGCGACCTCGGAGAGACGGACCCCAACACCGCGGACTCCGACAATGACGGCCTGTCCGATGGCGTGGAGGACGCGAACAAGAACGGCTCGCTGAGCCCCGGTGAGACGGATCCGCGCAAGCGCGACACCGACGACGACGGCCTGCCGGACGGCCTGGAGAAGTCCACCGGCACGGACCCGCTCAAGCCCGACACCGACGGCGACACCTGCTCGGACGGTTCGGAGGACACGAACAAGAACGGCGTCCACGACCCGGGTGAGAAGAACCCGCGCGTGGCGGACTGCGCCGCGTCCGTCCCCGACACCGACTTCGACGGCATCCCCGACTCGGTGGAGGACGCCACCCAGACGGACAAGACCAAGGCCGACACGGACGGCGACGGCGTGGCGGACGGTGTGGAGGACAAGAACAAGAACGGCCGCGTGGACTCCGGTGAGACGGATCCGCGCCTGACGGACACCGACTGCGACGGCCTCCAGGATGGCGCCGGCCGCAATGGCTTCCTCGGGGAAGACCCCAACTCCAACGGCATCGTGGAGGCCGGCGAGACGAACCCCACCAACCCGGACACCGACGGTGACGGCCTGCTGGACGGCGTGGAGCGCGGCGTGGCGACGGCGGCGGCCCCCCGCACCACCTGCGGCTACTCCGGCGACGCGGACCCCACGACGAAGACGGACCCCACCAAGCCGGACTCCGACGGTGACGGCATCCCGGATGGCGCGGAGGACTCCAACCAGAACGGCCGCGTGGATCCGGGCGAGCTGAACCCGAACAACCCCGCGGACGGCGCGGCCAACACGCCGGCGGGCAAGGCGTGCAGCGCGCAGAACCTGCGCACGGTGACGTTCCGCGAGGACAGCGGCGCGGACATGCGGCTGGCGCTGCCCAACACCTTCAAGACGGCCAACCTCATCAACATCAAGGCCTCCGGACAGACGGTGGGCGTGATGGGCTACGACGACACCAAGCAGGTGACGTTCATCGCGTACAAGCGCGCCCAGGTGGGTTCTTCCACCACGCCGTCCGATGACGAGTCGGGCATCCGCACCGGCACGCCGGAACTGGCGACGGCGACCGTGGAGTTCACCCAGACGTTCACGACCTGGGACGGCTTCCCCGCGGCGGTCTCCCGCTACGCGCTCGCCGGCACCACGGACCTCAAGGCGTTCACCAACACGCTGGTGAAGGCGCTGGTTCCCGCCACCACGGAGCAACTGGGTGGCAACGCCGGCATCACCGGTCCGTTCAAGATTCAAGCGCAGTACGTGCACCGCTCCGACCAGAGCGTGGTGGTGGTGCTCGCCATCACCCCGGCCGGCAGCTACACGGAGGCGGGCAGCCTGTTCACCACGGCGGACACGGCGGGCGGCTCCGCGCTGGCGCAGTTCGGCGACGCGGACGCGGTGCAGTGCGAGGTCTTCACGGGCAACACCGCCATCGTGGACTTCCTCTTCGTGGTGGACGACAGCGGCTCCATGGCGTCGTCGCAGACGTACCTGGCGGAGGCCGCCACGGCCGTCGCCAACAAGCTGGGCAACGCCGCGATGGACTGGCGCCTGGGCATGGTGACGACCAGCTACACCCACGGCGCCAAGCCGAACACGGGCGTGCTGCGCAACTTCACCACCAACGTGAACCAGTTCAAGTCGTGGCTGACCCAGAACGCGGTGTGCAACAACAGCGTGTGCGCCGTGAAGGCCGGCACCAACTACACCCCCATCCCCACCACCGTCTGCACGACGGACAAGCAGTGCTGGGTGGGCCTCGCGGGTGACGGGGCCGAGCGTCCACTGGAGTCGGCGCGCAAGGCCATCAACGACCTGGGGGCCTCCCAGGGCGCCGCGGACACGAAGCTGCGCGCGGGCGCCAAGCTGGTGGTCATCATCCTCACGGACGTGAAGGACCAGTCCACGGACACGGTCGCCAACTACACGGCGTACTTCAACAACACCGGCACCGCGTCCGGGACGACGAGCAACCCCACCGGGCAGTCCATCCAGGTCCACGGCATCATCTGCCCGCCGGATGGCGGCCGTTGTGACGCGTCCGAGGATCCCACCAACCCGCGCCACCTGGACGTCATCCGGGCCACGGGCGGCGTGTCGGGCAGCCTCCGGGACAAGGCGGCCATCACCAACACCATCAACGCCATCGTGGACAGCGTCATCGCCTCGGTGGGCTACCGCACGCTCAAGCCGCCCATTGGCGCGTCCTTGAAGGTGGCCGTGGCTGAAGTGGTGGACCCCGCCGCGTGCCCGAGCATCGGAGACCTGCCGCGCAGCCGCACCAACGGCTTCGACGTGGACGGCATCAACCGCACCGTGTCGTTCTACGGTGCGTGCCGTCCCAAGACGTCCGGTCAGACGCAGGCGGCGCTGTCGTACCGCTACTGGATCGACCGCTCGAACAACCCCAACGGCAGCCCGCCGCCCTGTTCGACGGACACCCAGTACTACAACCCGAACGAAGCGGACTTCTGCACGGGCAAGCTCGCCTGCAACCGCGTCACCGACAAGTGCGAGTGCCCGTCCGACTGCGGCGGCACCGCGCCCGCGGGTCAGGTGTGCAACACCGACCGCGCCGTGTGTGACTTCACCTGCGCGCCGGACTGCGGCGGCGAGTGCGGCACGTTCGAGACGTGCAACACGAACTCCTGCTCGTGCTCCTGCGTGCAGTCCGCGTCCTGCGCGGCGGGCTACAAGTTCGACAACAACGCCTGCGGCTGCGTCTGCGACACGGGCGCGCTCAACTGCGGCACCGGCTTCGCGGCCGACCCGGGCCTCTGCGCCTGCGTCTGCCAGCCGGACTGCGGCGGCTGCGCCCCGGGCTTCGAGTGCAACGTCAGCGCGTGCGCCTGCGAGAAGCCCATCGGTTGATGCGGCGGGAATGAAGACGCTCCCCCGGCGCCGCGCGGACCGGGGGAGCGTGGGTGACTGAGAAGCAAGGCATCCAGAAGCCCCCGGTCTTCACGTCCCTTCCAGGGACCTGAGGGTCGGGGGTTTCTTCGTTCCGGGGCTACTTCTTCCCGGCGGCGGCCTGGGGAAGGCCCGCGACGCGGTAGACGGGGTAGAGGCCGAAGCGCTCATCCCAGGCCGGGTGGCGCTCCGCGAAGAAGCGCAGGCGGGCGCGCGGATCCTTCGCGAACGCGGGGTCCTTCAGGCGCTCCTGGAAGGCGGCCTTCACGCCCGCGTCCTTCGCGAGCAGCTCCCGGGCGAAGGGCTCCACGACGTAGTCCTCGATGTATTCCTTCTGCTCGAAGTGGGCGTTGAAGAAGCCCCACGCCAGGAGCGAGTCCGGCCCGGACGGCTCGAAGAGATGCGCCACCAACTGCACGTTCTTCTGCGCCACGGGCACGTAGAGCGAACCTGCGGCCACATCCTGCGTGTCCGGCTTCCATTCACCCTTCGCGGTGAGGGTCTGGTGGCCTTCGTTGGACTGGGCGCGGAACTGGAAGTCCCGCGAGCGGAACGACTCCACCTTGGCGGCGGGCACCGCGCGGGGGATGCGCTGGAAGGTGATGCCCTGCGTGACGAGTTTCGGCTCCACCCATGCGGCGTGGGCCGCAGGGACGACGTAGCCGCCCGCGGGCAGCGTCACGGTGAGCGCGGGCTTCAGCTCCGGCGCGTACGGCACCGTCCACGTCTGGGGCTTCGTGTCGTCGTAGCGGATCCACGGCTGGCCGGAGATGTCCGACGGCCCGCGCTCGTACGCATAGCCCTTGAACTGGAGCGTCTCCCGCTTCGCGGTGTTCCCCCAGCCGAGCACCACCTCGCGCACCTGGCCGGAGGTGGCCTTCTGGTCCTCCGCCTTCACGGCGGCCAGGAGCGCGGCGCCGTCGCGGGCGACGAGGCGCAACAGGCCCTCCAGCACGTCGCGGGTGGCCTTCACGCGCTGGGCGTGGGTCTTCCACGAATGCGTCTCCACCAGCACGCCGAAGCGGTGGTGGATGGACCAGAAGCCGTGGCTGAAGCGGGGCGGGGGGACGCCGTAGGCGAAGCCGCTCGTCGGGTCATCGTCCTCGAGGAAGGACGGGTAGAAGCCGAGCGGCTGGTGGCCCTGGGCGGTGAGGCCGGTGAAGAGCTCCGCGACCAGCTTCGTGCCCAGCGCCTGGAGCGCGGGCGGGCCGGACTTCTGGGGCTCTATCGCGACGGACACATCGGGTTCGAACTTGGCGCCGTCGGTGACGTGCAGGTCCACGTAGACGAGCGGGTCCCACGCGTTGAGGTACTTGAGCAGCAGCGCCATCTCCGGCGCGTCCACCTTCACGTAGTCGCGGTTGAGGTTGAGGTTCTGCGCGGTGGTGCGGAAGCCCATCTCCTCCGGGCCCACCTGGTTGGGGCGGTGGTTGGGGTTGAAGCGCTCGTGGCCGTCCAGGTTGAAGACGGGAACGAAGACAGCCGTGACGCCCTTGAGCACGTCCGGCAGCGCCTTGCCCTGGAGCGCGTCGCGCAGGAGCCAATAGCCGGCGTCCTTGCCGTCGATTTCACCCGCGTGGATGCCGCCCTGGAAGAAGACGACGGGGCGCTGCTTCTTGCGCGCGGCGTCCGCCGTGAGGGTGCCGTCCTGGCTGACGACCAGCGCCACCAGCGGGCGTCCCTCCGGGGACAGGCCCAGCGTGTCGCAGCGCGCCCTGCCAGGGAACGCCTTGGGAAGGGCGCGGCAGAGGCCTTCGGCTTCCGCGTAGCGGCCGGTGCGCGTCCAGCCGCTCTGCTCGGAGGTGGAGGTGAGGGGTGGTGCCTGCGTGAGGACCAGGGCGGTGAGGGTGGGCAGGAGCATGCCTGCTTGAGAACACAAGCCCCGCCGGGGCTCAACCGTGGCGCACGGTGTGCGTGCCGCCCACGGGCAGCACGTGCACGCGGTCGCGCGGCCAGCCCCGGCGCAGCCACTCCGCGTCCAGGCGGACGGGCGGCTCGTCGAGCGGCTCGTCGGTGAGCTTGAACGTGCCCCAGTGCATGGCGAAGAACGCGAGCGCCCCCAGGTCCTCGAAGGCCTGCACGGCCTCCTCCGGGTTCATGTGCTGGAAGCGCATGAACCACGCCGGGTCATACGCGCCAATGGGCAGCAGCGCCGCGTCCAGGTGCGGGAAGCGCGAGCCAATCTCCTTGAAGCCCTGGAAGTAGGCGGTGTCGCCGGAGTGGTAGACGCGCGCGCTGGAGCCCTCCACCACGAAGCCGCCCCACAGCATCTGGTTGGCGTCGTTGAGGCCGCGGCGGCTCCAGTGCTGCGACGGCACGTAGTGCACGCGCACGGGCCCCACCTGCGTGGACTCCCACCAGTCCAGCTCGCTGAAGGGCAGGCCCTCGCCCTGGAAGATGGGCGCGTGGCCCAGGCCGGTGATGACGCGGGCCCCCACCTGCTTGAGCGTGGGCAGGTCCAGGTGGTCGTAGTGGTTGTGGGACACGAGGCTCGCGGTGATGGGCGGCAGCTTCTCCACCGGCACGCCGGGCGGCACGTTGCGGTGGATGACCACGTTGATGGCGTCGCGCAGCACCGGGTCGATGAGCAGCGACACGCCATCCAGTTGCACCAGCCAGCTTGCGTGACCCAGCCACGTCAGCCGCGCGCCCTCGCCCGGGGCGGGAGGGGTGGCAAGCACCGCGAGGTCCGGCTCCACGTGCGGCACGGTGGCGCGCGCGGGCGACTTGCGGCGCTTGCCCGAAAGCTTGTCCACCACGGCCCACTTGAAGACGGTGTTGAACGGGTGCGGTCCGCTGCCATCCAGGTTCTTGAAGCGCATCGCCATGAGTGGCTCCCCGTGTCGGGCATCCCTCGAGGATGGACCCGCACGCCTCTCGGGTGGAGTCATGCTCGGCAGGCGGGGCGGGGCGCAAGGGGAATGAGGTATCGGGGCTCTGGTGGAGGACACCGGGGCGCGGGACCGGGCCCCGGCCATATAAGAAGGCCCGTGATGCGCCCTGTCTCCGGCACCACCACCCGCAGGTTGTTGCTCGCGTTCGGCGCGCTGGTGGCGCTGTTCGCGGCGGCGTCGGGCTATGCGCTCGGCCGGCTGTCGGACATCCATGAGGGCACGCACGCGCTGCGCGAGGTGGGCGGACGGGCGCGGGAGGCGCGCGAGCTGGCCACGGCGGTGCGCGACCAGTACGCGCACCTGGCGCACACCATCATCCTGGGCAATGACAGCCACCGGCGCTTCCACACGGAGGCCCGCGCCCGCGTGGAGGCGCTGACGCGGAGGCTTTCGCAGCAGGCGCGCGACGCGGAGGAGCGCGCGGCGGTGGCGGACATCCAGGCGGCGGGTGACGCGCTGGACGTCCTCTACCGGGACACGCTGCTGCCCGCGGTGATGGCGAAGGACGCGCGCGCGGTGGAGGCGGCGCACGGGCAGGCCCTGGAGTGGGTGTCGCGCATCCAGGCGCGGGTGGATGGGCTGACGGAGCGCTCGGACGCGTCGATGGCGGCGTTCGAGGCGCACGTGGGCGCGGTGGAGCGCGACAGCTTCCGCTGGGCGCTGCTGTTCCTGGGCGGGGCCACGCTGTTCGCGGCGGGCGTGGGCGTCTACATCGGCAACTCGGTGGCGCGGCCGGTGGCGCGGCTGTCGGAAGGGGCGGCCCGGCTGGCGCGCGGGGACCTGGACGTGCGCATCCCGGAGGATGACCCGGGAGAGCTGGGCCATCTGGCCGCGCAGCTCAACCGGATGACGGGGGCCCTGCGCGCGCACCAGTCGCAGCTCGTCCAGCACGAGAAGCTCGCGGGCATCGGCCGGCTGGCGGCGGGCGTGGCGCATGAAATCAACAACCCGCTGGGCGTCATCCTCGGGTACGTGCGGCTGTTGCAGCGGCGGGCGGAGGGCACGCTCGCGGAGGACCTGCGCGTGGTGGAGGAGGAGGCGGTGCGCTGTCAGGACATCGTGGAGGGGCTGCTGGACCTGTCGCGTCCGGGACGCGGGCCGGTGGAGCCGGTGGCGCTGCGCGAGGCGTGTGAAGAGGTGGTGGCCCGCCTGCGCGAGTCCGCCCTCCTGGGCCCGGTGACGGTGGAGGTCCACGGTGAAGGCATCGCGTGGGTGCAGCCGTCCCGGTTGCGGCAGGTGCTGCTCAACCTGGTGAAGAACTGTC
>NZ_RAWD01000085.1:0-30090 GCF_003612065.1 Corallococcus sp. CA047B | reverse complement strand
ATCCCACCCCCATCTCCAACGCCAGATCCACGCCCCCTTCATTGTCTTGCGTGAGGATCCCCACCCGCGCACTGGCCGAAGGCGTCCCCAGCGCGAAGCTCGCGGGCCGCGTGATGTTCTCACCCGCCAGATCCGAGCCGCTCTGGAACGCGACCACCGGAAGCTGAAGGCCGAACTGAAGCCAATTTGTAACGGAATACGCTACAGCCAGATGTGTCGTCGCCCGACTCCCGACAACCCGGAAAGCCTCACCATCCCGTTCAAATAGGAGGGGATCGTGTGCGTACTGCATGGCCACGGTCGCCCGATATTGACCGGCTGGGAGAAGCTGTCCCAGACTCACGACGAGTGAACCCTCCGCGCCAGGGTTCAGCTCCAGCCGCTCCAGCTCGATGCCGGGCAGCGGCGTCTGGGCAAGGGTCGTGGCCGAGGCCAGGACGAGCGACAGCACTTGCAGCTGGCACAGGAGGATCCTTCGTTTCATCGCGCTCCCGGAGGGTATTGCTGGCGTGGGCCCCCGCATCCATGTCGCACCGCGATCCATGGCCCCCGTCCTTGCACAACACCATACCAGGGCCAGGGACAACCAGGACCCTTCGTGAAGAAATGCTTTTTTTGATCCCGCAAGCACTTGCGGACCCGGGCCGCCGCGTGTTTCTAATTTGTCAGGCGATCACCCCTGCTTTCTGCGCAGGTGTCTGGTGACCCCGGGGGCTTCCGTGGCGCGGGAGATACAATGATCGCGAATGCTGCGCTGCTGGCGAACCAGACGGAATTCGACTTCCAGCTCGGGCCGCACACGGCGGACGACATCACCGTCCTGGGCTTCGAAGCGGATGAGACCCTCTCACAGCCCTACTCCATCGAAGTCGCCTTGACGCCGAAGCCAGACGTGGAGCTGGACGACACGGCGCTCCTGGGCAAGGACGCGCGGCTCACCGTGCAGTTGGGGGATGGAACCGCCCGCTTCTTCCATGGCGTCGTCGCCCGCATCGACCGCAGGGACGAAGGCACCGGGCCCCAGCGCCGGCGCTACGGCGTGACGGTGGTGCCGCGCCTGTGGACGCTGCGGCACACGCGCCGCAGCCGCATCTTCCAGGAGCTGACCGTCCCGCAGATCGTGCACAAGGTGCTCGAGCAGGGACAGGTGGAGCACCGGCTGGCGCTCTCCAGCAGCTACCGCAAGCGCGACTACTGCGTGCAGTACCGCGAGTCCGACCTCGACTTCATCTCCCGGCTCCTGGAGGAGGAGGGCATCTTCTACCTCTTCGAGCACGGCGAGGACGCGCACACGCTGGTGCTCGGTGACGCCGCGTCCGCCAACCCGGACATGATTGGCGAGCCGAAGCTCGTCTTCCGCGAGCGCTCCCGGATGGTGGCGGAGAAGGAGTTCGTCCACTCGCTCTGCGCGAAGCTGGAGGTCCAGCCGGGCGCGGTGGCGATGCGGGACTTCAACTTCACCCGCCCCGCGCAGGACCTGGGCGCGACCACCAGCGCCGACGACGGCGAGTCCGCCCTGGAGATCTACGACTACCCGGGCCTCTACGAGGACCCCGGCGCGGGCAAGGCGCTCGCGAAGATCCGCCTGGAGGAGCTGCGCGCCCGGGTGGAGACCGTGTCCGGCGCCAGCTACAGCCGGCGCATCTGCGCGGGCCACACCTTCGAGCTGGCCGAGCACCCGGACAGCGCCCTCAACCGCAAGTACCTGCCCCTCTCCGTGCGGCACACCGGCCACCAGGCCGAGGCCCTGGTGGCCGAGCAGGCTTCGCTGGGCACGAAGGAGGGCTACCTCAACGAATTCCTCTGCCAGCCGGCCACGGTGCCCTTCCGGCCGCTTCGCAGCACGCCCCGCCCCGTCATCCCCGGCGCGCAGACGGCCATCGTCGTGGGCCCCGCCGGGGAGGAGATCCACACCGACTCGCACGGCCGCATCAAGGTCCAGTTCCACTGGGACCGCGAGGGCAAGAGCGACGACAAGAGCTCCTGCTGGATCCGCGTGAGCCAGGCGTGGGCGGGCCCCGGCTGGGGCGCCCTGTACCTGCCGCGCATCGGCCAGGAGGTCGTGGTCGAGTTCCTGGAGGGAGATCCGGACCGGCCCATCATCACCGGCAGCGTCTACAACGGGCAGAACCCGCCGCCCATCGACCTGCCCGCGGAGAAGACGAAGAGCACGCTGCGCTCCAGCTCCAGCCCCGGAGGCGACGGCTTCAACGAGCTGCGCTTCGAGGACGCCGCGGGCTCCGAGGAGGTCTACTTCCACGCCCAGAAGGACCTCAACATCGTCGTCGAGAACGACAAGACGCAGCTGGTGGGCGGCAACGAGACGCTCCTCGTCAAGAAGGACCGCAGCCGCACCATCGAGGGCAACCAGTCCCTCGAGGTGAAGAAGAACGACGACTCCGTGGTGGGCGGCAACCAGGCCCTGGCCGTGACGGGCAACCGGTCCACCACCGTGATGGGCAATCACACCGAAGCGGTGACCGGCGACCAGTCGGTGGCGGTGAGTGGAAACCAGAGCGTGTCCGTCACGCTGGCCTCCGCCGAAACCGTGGGTCTGGGAAAGATGCTCAACGTGGGCGGCGCGCTCGCCGTCACCGTGGGCGCGGCCTTCAATGAACTGGTGGGCGGCCTCAAGTCCGAACAGGTCGGCGGCGCCAAGGTGGAGGTCGTTGGCGCCCGGAAGTCCGAGACCGTCAAAGGCTCACGCAGCCTCCAGGTCGGAGGAGACCTGTCCGAAGAGGTGCAGAAGTCGCGCACCCTGAAGGTGGAGAAGGATCTGCTTTTGAGCGTGGGGGGAAAACTCAATCACGCCGTCAAGGACGCCTACACGCTCTCCGCCAAGGAGATTGCCCTGGTGGCCCAGGAGCAATTCACCTTGAAGGTCGGGTCCGCCACCCTCCAGGTGAAGAAGAACGGAGACGTGGTCATCAAGGGCGCGAAGATTGAAGTCACCGCGAGCGGCGACGTGATCATCAAGGGCTCGAAGATCTCCGAGAACTAGGCCGCCATTGCCTTCCAGACGCAGCCGTTCCTCCATCCAATGATGCGCACCCAGGAATTCCTCACGCGCGCCATGCCGCTTCTCGTCTGCTTCGTGGCCTCGCTGACGGCCACGGGGTGCGTGAAACGCGTGGCCCAGCAATGCGAGACGCCGCCCCCCTTCCACGTGGTGCTCAACGTCTCCGAACAGGTCAATCCAGATCCCCGGGGGCGCTCGCTGCCCACGGTGGTGCGGGTCCTCCAGCTCAAGGACAGCGCCCGGCTGGAGCGCGCCAGCTTCCGCGACCTGTGGGGCCGCGCGGAGGACCTGCTCAAGGATGATCTGCTCCAGTCCGCGGAGTTCGTCGTCGCGCCCGGCCAGACGAACCAGCGCTGGTTGCAGCGCGACCCCAAGGCCCACTTCGTGCTGACCATGGGCCACTTCCGCCAGCCGCTGGGCTACTCGTGGCGCACGGTGGCGGTGCTGCCGCCGGTGCCGGAAGAGCAGTGCGTGGAGCGTCCCGCGGGCGGGGACCTGGGGGCGCCCAAGCAGGGCGACCAGGAGCTGAGATACCGCCTGCAGGGCTACCAGATCGACCTTCTGCTCCAGCCGCCCATGTCCACCTGGGTGCCGGAGCCTTCGCAGCAGCCATCCCCCGGTGTGACGCCGGAGCCCCGGAGAGGTGCATGAAGTCCCCTCAACGCGTCGTGTGGTCGGAGGGCATGTTCATGAGCCCCCACCACCTCCAGCAGATGGACATCTACCACGAGGCCCTGCTGGACACGCGGCTGGGCTCGCTGGAGCCGTACCCGTGGGGCGTGGTGTCCCAGTCGTTCGACATGGAGTCGCTGCGCGCGGGCCTGGTGCAGCTCTCCAGCTTCACCGGCATCCTCCCGGACGGCCTGCCCGTGTCGCTGCAGAGTGGCGACCCGGAGGCCCCGGCCGCGCGTCCCGCGGACGGCGCCTTTCCTCCCGCCCAGCGCGTGCTGGACGTGTTCATCGGCGTGCCGCGTGAGCGCAGCGGCGTGGAGAGCTACGGCGGCACGGACAAGGTGGGCGGCAGCCCGCGCTACACCCCGTCCACCCGGCCCATCAGCGACCTCACGTCGTCCACCTCCATCGTCCCGGTGTCCTTCGGCCAGCGCAACGTGCGGCTGCTCTTCGGCACCGAGCAGCGGGACGACTACGAGGCCATCAAGATCGCGGAGCTGGAGCGGGACAAGGCCGGCAACCTGACGCTGGTCCCCTCGTACATCCCGCCGTGCCTGCGCATCGACGCGTCCTCGTCCATCACGAACGAGCTGCGCACGCTCCTGCGGCTGCTGGTGTCCAAGCAGCGGCAGCTGTCCTCGCGCCGCCGGCACCGGGACGCGTCCGCGCTGGAGTTCACCGCGTCGGACGTGACGCTCTTCCTGGAGCTCAACGCGCTCAACGGCATCATCCCCGTGGTGCAGCACGCGCTGGACGCGGGCAACCTGCGGCCGCAGTCGCTGTACCTGCTGCTCAGCCAGTTCGCGGGGCAGCTGTGCACCTTCGCGGTGAACGCGGATCCGTCCACCCTGCCCGCCTTCCAGTTCATCAACCTGCGCGCCACCTTCGAGGAGCTGTTCCGGCGCATCGGGGAGCTGATGCACGCGGTGGCGCTGGAGCAGTGCCTCACCGTCGCGATGGAGGCCGGCGCGGACCGGCTCTTCCGAGGGAAGCTGGAGGACGAGCGGCTGGAGCGGTGCGGCCAGTTCCTGCTCACCATCCGCAGCGACCTGCCGGAGAAGGTGGTCGCCGAACAGCTTCCGAAGCTGTCCAAGATGGCCAGCTGGGGCGACATCCAGGGCCTGGTGCAGGCCGCCGCCCCCGGCGTGCCCCTGGAGGTGACGTACCGCCCGCCGCCGGAGGTGCCGGTGCGGCCGGGGGTCGTCTACTTCACGCTCGCGCTTCAGGACGGCTACTGGAAGAACGCCCTGCGCGACCGGACGCTCGCGCTCTACCTGCCGCAGCCCTTCGACGTGGGCACCACCAGCGTGGAACTGCTCGCCGTCCCCACCTCCAACCGCTAGCCCCTTTCGACCGGACGCTCCTTCAAGCGTCCCGGCATGGCCGCCCTCCCATGGACCGAGTCAACGAAGCCACCAAGGATTGCCTCGACGCCGCCATCCAGCTCCGACGTTCGGACGCTGCCTCGGTGGCTCCGCCGGAGAAGCTGCACTTCCAGCTTCGCGGGGTCGTGGACGAACTGCTGCGCCGCTCCGCCGTGCTGGGCTTCAGTCACCAGGACGCCCAGGACATGGCCTACGCGCTGGTCGCGCTGCTGGACGAAGTGGTGCTGGGCAAGCCGGAGCCCTACCGGCAGTTCTGGATGAGCCACCTGCTCCAGTTGCACTACTTCAACGAGAACGTGGCCGGTGACGGCTTCTTCAGCCGGTTGCACGCCGTGCGCAAGGACCCGCACCGCGCGGACGTCCTGCGCGTCTACTACCTCTGCATGCTCTTCGGCTTCCAGGGCCGCTACCGCATCCGCGGCGGCGAGCTGGAGCTGATGACGCTCATCGACACCGTGGCGAAGGACCTCCAGCGCGCGCGGCCGTTCGACTTCGACGTGCTGTCGCCGCACGGTGAGCGTCCCACCGAGGCGCTGTTCTCCGCGCGCAAGAAGGCCTCCATCGTGTCCATCGCCGCGGGGGCGCTGGTGGCCGCGCTGCTGATGTACGGCGGGCTGCTCTTCAGCCTCGATAACACCCTGAAGATGTTCATGAAGGACATCGAGCTCCACGTGGCGAAGAACGCCAACGGAGGCGCTGCCCCGTGATCGCCTACCTCCTCTTCTTCATGGCGCTGCTGGGCCTGGGCGGGGCCGCCATCCTCAAGCTGCACCTGCCGCCGCTCTGGGTCGCGATCGCCGTCGCCAGCGTGACGCTGCTCGTGCTGGGCGGCGCGTGGATCGTCAAGCGCATCCGCGCCCGGAAGGCGGCCAAGAACCTGGAGGGCGCCCTCCAGCAGCAGGCCGCGGAAGAGCTCAAGACGGTGCGGCCGGATCTCCAACCGGAGATCAAGGCGATGCAGGCGGAGTTCACCAAGGCGGTGGAGGCGCTCAAGACCTCCAAGCTGTCGCGCGGCGGCAAGGACGCGCTGGCGGTGCTGCCCTGGTACCTCATCGTCGGCCCGCCGGGCGCCGGCAAGAGCACGGCGCTGCGCAACTCCGGGCTGAAGTTCCCCTACCTGTCCTCCAGCAAGGGCGGCGGCGTCCGGGGCGTGGGCGGCACGCGCAACTGCGACTGGTGGCTCACCAACGAGGCCGTCATCCTCGATACGGCGGGCCGCTACGTCGCCAGCGAGGACGAGCGTCCGGAGTGGCTCGCCTTCCTCGACACGCTGATCAAACACCGCCCGCGCCGGCCCATCAACGGCCTCATCGTGGCGGTGAGCATCGACGAGCTGTTGACCATGGACCCGCAGGCCGCGGGCGAGCTGGGCCAGGGCATCCGTGAGCGCCTGGATGAAATCACCTCCCGGCTGCGGATGCTGGTGCCCGTCTACCTGATGGTCACCAAGTGCGACCTGCTGCCCGGCTTCGTGGAGATGTTCTCCGACCTGCCCCGCTCCGAGCGCGGACAGCTCTGGGGCTTCACCATCCCCATGGACGCGCAGAAGGAGGCGTCCACGGAGCTGCTGTTGCAGCGCTTCGATGAACTCACGGCGGTGCTGGAGCAGCGCTCCATCAAGCGCATCGGCGAGGAGCGTCAGCAGGAGACGCGCGAGCGCATCCACCAGTTCCCCCAGAAGTTCGACGCGCTCCGCAAGACGCTGTCGGAGTTCGTCCAGCCGCTCTTCCTGGAGAACATCTTCCAGGACACGCCGGTGTTCCGAGGCCTGTACTTCACCAGCGCCACCCAGGACGTGCGCTCGGTGGAGCTGGTGGCGCCCTCCGCGGGCGACGTGTTCGGAACGACCAACGGGCGCCCGCAGGCGGAGACCACCGCCGAGGGCCGCAGCTACTTCCTCTGGGACGTCTTCACGAAGGTGATGTTCCTGGACCAGAAGGTCGCCGTGCGCAGCTCGGCGGAGGAGCTGCGGCTGCGCAAGCGGCGGCTCGCGCTGGCGGGCGCGGCCTTCGCGGCGACGGCGCTGGTGCTGTGCCTGCCCACCCTCTCCTTCTTCAAGAACCGGGAGCTGGCGCAGGAGGTGCGCGACGCCATCACGGCGGTGAACTCCGACCGCAAGGACGACATCAGTCGCGTGCAGGACCTCACGCCGCTGCGCAAGCAGCTCCAGGCCCTCACCCAGCACCGCACCGAGGGCGTCCCGCTGTGGATGCGCTTCGGCATGTACAAGGGCGACCAGCTCTTCCCCGTGGCGCAGTCGTTCTACGACTCGGCGCTGCGCCGCGTGCTGCTGGGGCTCCAGTACGAGCGCATCCAGCAGAGCCTGATGCTCTTCTCCCAGAACCAGACGCGCCTGGACTGGAAGCCCAGCTCGGAGGACTACCGCAAGCACTTCGAGGACCTGAAGATGTACCTGCTCATCACCCAGCCGCGAGCCCAGGGGGAGCCGGAGCTCGACGAGGCCCACCGCGAGTGGCTGGTGCGCAAGATGGTGGAGCACTGGACCAACGTGAAGGGCACGACTGGCCAGGTGGACCTCGAGCAGACCATCAGCAAGCACGCCGCGACGTACATCCGCATGCTCGCGGAGGAGCCGGACCGGCTGGCCTTCCCACGCGATGAGCGCGTGGTGCGCGCGGCCCGCCGGGCGCTCAACCGCGTGCCGCTGGCCACGCTGGAGCTGGAGCAGATCATCGCCGACGCCAGCCGGGAGTACCCCGAGGTCGCGCTGGAGGAGCTGGTGGGGGCGGTCCCCGCCATCCACGCCGGCAAGCGCATCCGAGGCGCCTTCACGAAGAACGCGTGGGAGAACGTGGTGAAGCCCCGCCTCGCCACCGCCTTCGAGAACCGCCAGACGTGGGTGCTCGACCGGGACTCGGCGGAGGACGAGAAGGCCACGCGCGCCCAGCTGCGCACGAACTACTTCGAGTCCTACATCCAGGAGTGGTTCGACTTCCTGCGCTCCATCCGCGTCCAGGAGCCCAAGGACCTGGACCAGACGCAGGAGCTGGTCGACAGCCTCCTGCGCGGCAACCCGGCCCCGTACGTGCGCCTCTTCGATGCCGTCCGTCACAACGTGCAGTTGGAGAAGAAGGCCGCCGGCGCCCAGGAGGACACGGCGCCGAACTGGGTGCAGCGGCTGATGGGGTCGGAGAAGGACGACGCGACGAAGAGCGCCGCGAAGCTCGTCGACGAGCGCTCCCCCACGGGCGTGCAGGAGCTGATGCCGCGTGACGTGGAGCGGGCCTTCGCGCCGCTCATCGTCTTCACCACGCAGAAGAACAAGACCGACGACAAGGAAGAGAGCCCCACGGCGCTCGAGCTCTACCAGGACCACCTCGCGGTCGTGCAGAACACGCTGCTCGCCGTGAAGGAGAAGCCCGCGGAGTCGCGCCTGCTGCTTGATCGCATCAAGCAGACGCGGGAGGCGGTGGAGCTGCTCATCCGCAAGCAGGAGAGCGGCGCCGCCATCCTGGAGCGGCTGTTGCTGCCGCCGCTGCGGGACGTGCACGTCATCGTCTACAAGGGCGTCGCGAACGGCAAGAGCCGGCTGTGGTGCGAGCAGATCGTCAAACCCTACGAGCAGCTCATGGCCGGCCGCTACCCGTTCGCCCGGGCCTCGCTCCTCGAAGCGCCGTTGCCGGAGGTGGCGGACTACCTGCGCCTGGAGGGCGGCGCCATCCGCAAGTTCTACCGCGAGCAGCTCCTGGAGGACGTGGCCCCCAAGGGCCGCAAGTGGGAGTTCGTGTCCCCGCAGAGCGGAGCCAACTACCAGCCGGAGCTGCTGACCTTCCTGGAGAAGAGCGGCGTGCTGGCGAGCACGCTCTTCACGGGGGACTCCGTGGAGCCGCTGGTGCGCTTCCAGGTCCGCATCCGCGCGGGCACGTCCGCGGACAACGCCGCGTCGGAGATCTCCGCGGTCTCCTTCACGCTCGACGGCACGGATGAGACGTACCGCAACGGCCCGGACACGGTGTGGAAGCCCATGACCTGGCCCGGGCAGGCCGGCAAGCTCGGGGCGCACATCCACGTCGAGCACGCGTCCGGGGCCACGGGCGACATCGACGAGCCCGGCGAGTGGGGCCTCTTCCGCCTGCTGGAGCGGGTGAAGCGCATCGAGCCCAGCGCGGACGGCCGCTACTTCACCGCCACCTGGGAGATGGAGGACATGAAGGGCGCGCTCGTCTCCATCGACATCCGTCCGGAGCGCACCAGCAACCCGTTCTTCGGCCTGTCCGGCAACAAGGGCAAGCTGATGCACATCTTCCGTGACCCCGGCCTGCAGCCCCCCCGGGGCATCGCGCGCGGGGACACGGACTGCGGCGGCAATCACCTCGTGGCGCAGGACGGGCCTCCCTGATGAGGGTGGTCCCGCCCGCACATCGGATCGGCCTGCTCGGCAAGACGCCACGGCACGCGGAGTTCGTCCGGCACAACACGGCCAGCCCCCTCGCCCAGCAGCTCCACCGCTGGCTGGAGGAGGGCATGGCCCGCGTGCAGCGCGCACGCGCGGAGCTGCCCGCGACGCCGCACCGCTTCGTCTTCACCGCGCCGGGGCATCCGAGCGCGTTGGTGGGCGTCGTCACCGCGAGCGCGGACAGCGTGGGCCGGGGCTTCCCCCTGGCCGTCTTCACCGAGCTGCCCGCCACGGAGCTGGCGGACCGGTACGCATTGCTGCCGGAGGCGTTCGAAGCCTTCCTCCGGGCGGGCACCGAGCTGGTCCAGGACGCGCCCCGACTGGGCATCCCCGAGCTGCTGGAGCGGGCGGCCCAGCTGCGCCTGCCCCGTCCCAGCGACTTCAAGCTGGCCGAGCGGCTGCGCGCCACCATCCTTTCGGAGCACTCCTGCGCGGAGCTGCTCCAGCCCGTGTGCACGGACGCATCCGCTGAAGGCCGCTACTACGCGCTGCACACCTTCCTCACCGCGTGCGAGGGCGAGCGCCACCGCGAGCAGGGACTGGCCCAGGTGGTCCTGGACTGCCCGCTGGACGGACGCCTGGGCCCGGTGGCCTGGCTGGAGCTGGCATCGCGGCTGTTGCGCTGGCCGTCCACGGCGCCGGGGTTCCTCTGGTCGGAGGGAGACCGGCCCCGGCTGCTCCTGTGCCTGGGCGCGCCGTCGGCCGCCCTCCTCCTGTACGTGGCCCAGCCCGACCTCGCGAGCGCGCAGCTCTGGCCGCTCAAGACCCAGCGCACCGCCGCGCTCGCCAGCGCGAAGCGGGCCCTGAGCCCTGCGCAGCGCGAGGTGCTCGACGCGTCCACCAGCTCCATTGAACAGCTCCTGCGCGCCGTCGCACGGAAGGTCTGACACCCGCCATGACCGCCTCCGCTGAACTCCTTCGCGCGCGCACCCGTCCCTGGCTGGAGCCCATCTCCGAGGACAAGCCGTCCGGCGTGCAGGCGAAGCACGACCCGGCCTACGAGGCCGTGTCCACGGAGGTCGCCAAGCTCGAGTCGCCCGCCAGCGACGCGGTGGACTGGGCCGGCGTCGTGCGGGGCTCCGGCCAGCTGCTCCAGCACACCACCAAGGACCTGTGGCTCGCGTCCTACCTCGCCTACGGGATGTACATGACGGAGGGCCTGTCCGGCGCCCTCACCGGCATGGTCGTGCTGGCGGAAGTCACCGACCAGTACTGGCCCACCCTCTTCCCGGACGCGAAGCGCCTGCGCGGCCGGGCGAACGCGGTGACCTGGTTCGTGGAGCGCATGGGCCGCGTGCTCCCCTCCGTGAAAGTGACCGCCGCCGACAGCGACCTCCTGGGCCAGCTCTCGGAAGCGGCCGCGCGGCTCGCGGAGCTGTCGCGCGCCCGCTTCGAGGGACAGGGCCCTGCCTTCGGGCCATTGCTGGAAGGGGTGATGCGGCTGCGAGCGTCGCTCCAGACGCCCGAACCCGCGCCAGTCCCCGTCGCCGCGCCCACGGCGCCCACGCCCGCGCAGCCTCCAGTGGCCGCGCAGGCTCCGGCGCCCGCGCTCTCCCTGCCCCCGCCCTCCGCGGAGCTGGCGAGCCCCGAGGCCGCGACGGACTTCCTGCGCAACGTCGGTGGCTCGCTCGTGAGCGCGGCGGGCCTGGTGCGACGCGCGAACACCGCGGACCCGCTCGCCTACCGGATGCTCCGCACGGGCCTGTGGCTGCACCTGTCGCAGCCGCCCGCGCCGGGCGCCAACGCGCGCACCTCGCTGCCGCCCTTCCCGCCCGCGCTGCGCGAGCGGTTGGAGCGCATGGCCACCCACGCCCGGTGGGCGGAGCTGCTGGAAGAAGCCGAGTCCGCGCTGGTGCAGCACCGCTTCGCGCTGGAGTTGCAGCGCCACGTCGCGAACGCGCTGGCGGGCCTGGGCGCGACCCACGCGGGTGCGCGCGAGGCGCTGGTGATGGAGCTGGCGGCGCTGCTGCGCCGGATGCCCGGGGTGGTGGACCTGGTGGCGTCGGACGGCACGCCCCTGACGGATGCCGCGACGAAGCAGTGGCTCCAGACGGAGGTGGTGCCCCGGGCTTCGCCCGCGAGCCAGCCCGCCGGCACAACACCCCGGGCCGCACGCATCTCCCTGCCCGCCCCCCAATTCGAGACGCCCGCCACCGGCACCAGCGCGGCCCTGCAGGAAGAGGCCCGCGTCCTGCTGGAAGCAGGCAAACCGGAAGAGGCCCTCCAGCGCCTCCAAAGCGCGGTGAACGCAGCCACCACGGGACGGGCCCGCTTCATCGCGCGCCTGTCCCTGGCACGCATGTGTGCCAACTCCGGCAATCTCTTACTCGCGCGGACGCTGTATGAGCTGCTCGATGAGGAATGCAGCGCACGGCAGCTGGATGCGTGGGATCCCGCGCTCGCGGCCGCGTGCCTTGAGGGATTCCTGACCTGCACCTTTGCCCAGACAAATTTCACTGGGCGTCTGGAAATGGACTTACACCTTCGTTATCGTCGTCTCGCGCAACTCGATGCACCGGCCGCGTTGCGCGTGCGCGTCGAACGATTGGAAGCGACTGCGGAGTCCGCCCCGGACACGACCGCGTCCTAACCGTTTCACCCCAGGAGAAAGCCGAAGATGAGCAAGGAAAACTCCGTCGCCCCGACCGAACGCGTCAACATCGTCTACAAGCCGGCCACCGGCAATGCGCAGGAGCAGGTGGAACTGCCGCTGAAGACTCTCGTGATGGGAGACTTCACCGGTCGTGAGGATGACCGTCCGCTGGAGCAGCGCGCGCCCATCAACGTCGACAAGAGCAATTTCAACGAGGTGATGGCCCAGCAGGACCTGCGCGTCACCCTCTCCGCCGCCGACAAGCTCTCCAGCGAGGCGGGCGCGACCCTGTCCGTCAACCTCCAGTTCAAGAACCTGTCTGACTTCGCGCCCGAAAGCGTCGTCAACCAGGTGCCCGAACTCAAGAAGCTGCTGGAGCTGAGAAACGCGCTCAACGCGCTCAAGGGCCCCCTGGGCAACCTCCCGGCCTTCCGCAAGAAGCTGCAGTCCATGCTCAACGATGAGGAGGGCCGCAAGAAGCTCATCGAGGAGCTGGGACTCAAGCCCGAAGACATCGCCGCCGCCTCCGCCCCGACCAAGTAATCCGAAACGAGCGCGAACATGAGCACGCAAACCCAGACCCAGACCCCCGCCGCGGACGCCGCGATCGCTCTCGGCTCCAACTCGTTGCTCGACGAAATCCTCTCCGAGGCGAAGCTCAAGCCCAAGGACGAGGGCTATGACATTGCCCGCAAGGGCGTGCAGGCCTTCATCACGGAGATGCTGGCGCCGGACCGTGGCGAGGAGCGCATCGACAAGGCGCTCGTGGACGCGATGATCGCGGAGATCGACCAGCGCATGAGCGCGCAGGTCAATGAGATCCTCCACGACAAGCAGTTCCAGACGCTGGAGTCGTCCTGGCGCTCGCTGAAGTTCCTGGTGGACCGCGTGGACTTCCGCGAGAACACCCGCGTGGAGATGCTCAACGTCTCCAAGGCGGACCTGCTCAAGGACTTCGACGACGCGCCGGAGGTGGTGAAGTCAGGCCTGTACCGCATCGCCTACTCCAACGAGTACGGCGTCTTCGGCGGCAAGCCCTACGGCCTCATCACCGGCAACTACGACTTCGGGCCCGGCCCGCAGGACGTGGACCTGCTGCGCAAGTGCGCGTCCGTGGCCGCCATGGCGCACGCGCCGTTCATCGCCAACGCCAGCCCGGAGTTCTTCGGAGAGGAGAGCTTCCTCAACCTGCCGAACCTGAAGGACCTCAAGTCCTTCTTCGAGGGCCCCCAGTACGCGCGCTGGCACTCCTTCCGGGAGAGCGAGGACGCGCGCTACGTGGGCCTGTGCCTGCCGCGCTTCCTCCTGCGGCTGCCGTACGGGGAGAAGACGGTGCCGGTGAAGGCGTTCAACTTCACCGAGGACGTCGTCGGCCACCATGATCGCTACCTGTGGGGCTACGCCTCCACGGCGTTCGCCACGCGCGTGACGGACTCGTTCGGCAAGTTCCGCTGGAGCCCGAACATCATCGGGCCGCAGTCCGGCGGCGCGGTGGAGACGCTGCCCCTGCACCAGTACGAGGCCATGGGGGAGATCCAGACGAAGATCCCCACGGAGGTCATGCTCACGGAGCGCCGCGAGTTCGAACTCTCCGAGGAGGGCTTCATCGGCCTGGTGTTCCGCAAGGACGCGGACAACGCGGCGTTCTTCTCCGCCAACTCCACGCAGAAGCCCAAGTTCTTCGGCTCGTCGCCGGAGGGCAAGGCGGCGGAGACCAACTACCGGCTGGGCACGCAGCTGCCGTACATGTTCATCATGACCCGGCTCGCGCACTACGTGAAGGTGCTGCAGCGCGAGCAGATTGGCAGCTGGAAGGAGCGCGCGGACCTGGAGCGCGAACTCAACCAGTGGATGAGCCAGTACATCGCGGACATGGATGATCCGGCGCCCGCGGTGCGCTCGCGCCGCCCGCTGCGCGCAGCTCGTGTGACGGTGGAGGACGTGGAGGGCCAGCCGGGCTGGTACCGCTGCAACCTGCAGGTGCGCCCGCATTTCAAATACATGGGCGTGTCCTTCACGCTGTCGTTGGTTGGAAAGCTCGACAAGGAGTGAGCCCCTCTCGCATCGCAAATCGCCTGTCGTAACGCCCAAGCAGTCGGGGGGCTCCATCACACCCGATCCGCCCTCCCGCGGGCCGGGTCCAACGCGCGGGCAAGAAGCCGCGCACGAGGTGGCCGAAAATGGCTGAGACAGTACATCTGTACCTGAAGGCGAACGGCAGCGACATCAAGGGCGAGAGCACCCAGACGAGCCTCGGTCGTGAAGGCTCCATCGAGTGCGTCTACTACGAGCAGGAGGTCATCACGGCCCGCGAGGCGGGCTCCGGCCTGGCCACGGGGCGCCGCCAGTACCCGCCCCTGCTCATCCGCAAGCGCATCGACAAGAGCTCGCCGCTGCTCATGAAGGCGCTCGCGGAGAACCAGGTGGTGGAAGGCGTGCTGAAGTTCTTCCGCCCCAACCCCACGGGTGACGGCACCACCGAGCAGTTCTACACGGTGGGCTTCGCCCAGGGCCGCATCGGCAGCATCAAGCAGACGGTGCCCAACACCATCATCCCCGCCACCTCCACCGAGCCGCCCCTGGAGGAGGTCACCTTCGTGTTCCACACCATCAACTGGACGTACACGAACGGTGGCGTGACGCACGAGGACTCCTGGGCGACGCAGCGCTAGTCACCCTTTCGCGGGGCGCCCTTCCAAGACATGGGAAGGGCGCTTCGCGTCCGCCCCCAAGCCCCCATGGCCGAACGAGGACTGCTTTCCCGCATCGCGGCAGGCCAGGGCTCACTGGTGTCCCAGGGGGACATCGTGGAGTCGGTGGCCGCGCACCTGCGCGTGCTGCTCAACACGCGTCGGGGTGAATCCGCCGCGGCGCCGAACTTCGGCATCCTCGACTTCAACGACGTCGTGCACATGTACCCGTCCGCCATCCCGAAGATGCAGCAGTCCATCCGCATGGCCATCCAGGAGTTCGAGCCGCGCCTGAAGAGCGTGGTGGTGACGCACCAGCCGAACGAGGACGACCCGACGGCGCTGATGTTCGACATCAGCGCGCAGCTGTCCTGGAAGGGCCAGCGCGGCGCCCTCCGGTTCCACACGCACGTCCACCCGGGCGGCAAGGTGGAGCTGTGGTGAGCGCGGTCAGCGGCGCACGACGAGACGGGGGACGGGGATGTTCAGCAAGTACTACCTGAGTGAGTTGAGCTACTTGCGGGAGATGGGGCGCGCCTTCGGGCTTGCGAACCCCAGCGTCGCGGGCCTGCTGGTGGAGCGCGGCGCGGACCCGGACGTGGAGCGCCTGCTGGAGGGCTTCGCCTTCCTCACCGCCCGCATCCGCGAGCGCCTGGACGACAACGTCCCGGAGATGGTGCACGGCCTCACGGAATTGCTGCTGCCCCACTACCTGCGGCCCCTGCCCGCCACCACCATCGTGGAGTTCACGCCCCAGGTCCGCGCGCTGCGCGGGCGCTCACGCATCCCCGCGGGCGCGGAGGTGGCATCGCAGCCGATGGACGGCACGTCCTGCGTCTTCCGCACCACGTCCGACGTGGACCTGATGCCGCTGACGCTCCAGGACGCGATGTTGGACCGTTCGTCCCTGACGTCGCCCGTGCTGCGCCTGTTCTTCCAGACGCACGAGCAGGGCCGCGCGGAGGTGTTCCGCGCCGCGGGCGTGCGGCTCTTCATCCACGGGGAGCTGTCCGCCAGCTCGCTGGTGCTGCTGTGGCTCCTGCGCTACTGCAAGGCCGTGCGCGTGCGCGGGGCCTCCGACACCGGTCCGGGCCTCCGGCTGCCGCAGGACGCGGTGCGCGCCACGGGGTTCGAGCGCGACTTCAAGCTGCTGCCCTGGCCTCGGGCCACGGAGGGCTACCGGCTGCTCCAGGAGTACTTCACGCTGCCGGAGAAGTTCCTGTTCTTCGACGTGCGCGGCCTGGATGCCGCCGCCTCCTTCGTCACGGAGGACAAGTTCGAGATCGCCTTCGAGCTGGACCGTCCCCCGCCGATGGACGCGCGCATCACCCGGGAGATGTTCCGCCTGCACTGCGCGCCGGTCATCAACCTGTTCCAGGTGCCGGCGGACCCCATCCTCCACCACGCACTGGACCGCGAGCACCTGCTGCGGGCCTCGGACCTGCCGCCGCAGCACGCGGAGATCTATTCGGTGGACGCGGTGACGGGCATGCAGGCCGGGCGCAACGAGCGCCGCGCGTACCATCCCTTCTTCGACTTCGAGCACACCCGGGGCGAGGGCGCGGAGACGTCCTTCTTCCGCCAGCGGCGGGTGCACTCGCCCATCGACGACGGCATCGACACGTACCTCACGCTGGAGACGCCGCGTGACGTGGCGCCGCTGCTGGGTTCGGAGGAGGTGCTCTCCATCGACCTGACGTGCACCAACCGTTCGCTGCCGTCCCGGCTCCAGGTGGGCGACCTCACGGTGTCCACGTCGGCGTCGCCCACGCAGGCGAAGTTCAAGAACATCGCGCCGCTGAGCCGGCCCGCGCGGGCGCCGCTGGGCTCGGAGCTGCACTGGCGGCTGCTCTCGCACCTGGCCGTCAACCAGCGCTCGCTGTCGGACGCGGCGGCGCTGCGGCGGCTGCTGGACCTCTACAACTTCCAGGCGCTGGCGGACAACCTGGCCTCGCGCGCCAGCCGTCAGCGCGTGGACGCGGTGCAGGCCCTGAACGCGAAGCCGGTGACGCGCTTCCTGGAGGGCGCGCCCCTGCGTGGCAGCCTCACGACCATCGACGTGGACGAGAAGAACTTCCAGGGGGTGGGAGACGCCTTCCTCTTCGGCTGCATCCTGGATGAGCTGCTGGCCTCGAACGTGACCATCAACTCGTTCAGCGAGTTGAACGTCCGCCTCCACCCCTCTCAGACGGAGTTCTCGTGGCGCCCGAGGAACGGCTCCCAGCGCATCTCGTAGCGGCCAGCCGCGAGTTGGAGGAGGCGGCGCCCCGGCTGGGGTTCTTTCCGCTCGTGGCCTACCTGGAGCGCCTGACGGAGGGCGCCGTGCGGGTGGGCGACGTGGGGCCGGTGAGCGAGGAGATGATCCGCTTCCGGCATGATCCGTCGCTGGGCTTCTCCTCCGGGGACGTGAGCAGCGTCACGCTGCGCGAGGTGCCGGTGCGCGCGGAGGATCCGCACGCGCGCCGTCCGCTCTTCGAGGTCGCCACGCGCTTCCTGGGGCTCACCGGCACGGTCAGCCCGCTGCCCATGTACCTGGCGGAGGAGGTGGCCCAGGAGGACCCGGACCACGCCGTGCGCAGGGAGTTCCTGGACCTCTTCCACCACCGGCTCTTGTCGCTGCTCTACCGGCTGGAGACGCGCTACCGCGTCACCAGCGAATCCAACACGGGCTTCACGGACCAGTGGTCGCGGAGGCTGCTGGCGTTGGCGGGGTTCGACACCTACGAGCAGCACGCGGACAGCAAGCTGCCCATCTCACGGCTGCTGCGCATCGTGCCGCTCCTGGCCAACCAGGTGCGCACCGCGGAGAAGCTGGAGGTCGCGCTCCAGGAGGCGCTGGGCGAGGACCTGGAGGGGGCCACCGTCACGGTGCGCCAGTTCGTGGGGCGCTGGGTGGACATCGACGCGCGGGCGCGGCTGGGGCATTCGTTCAACCAGCTGGGTCGCAACATGCTGCTGGGGGGCAAGGCGTTTGACCGGACGGGGAAGATGCAGATCGCCATCGCGCCGCTCCCGCCCCGGGCCTACAAGCGGCTGCTGCCGGACGGCAACCTCCTGCCGATGGTGCGCGAGGTGATGGCGCTCTTCCTGCGGGATCCGCTGGAGTACGAGCTGGAGCTGGGGCTCACCGAGAGCGTCAGCCAGACCTTCTTCCTGTCCATGTACAACCACAAGGCGTCGCGGCTCGGCCGGGACACCTGGCTGGGCAACGGCCACCAGAACCGTCTGAGCGTTCCGGGCGCGTGAGCTTCGCGCCACCGGCGGTCCGGGGCTCACGGCCCCCGGGGTACCGGGACTTTCCTTTCATGCCGTCGAGGAGGGTGTTCCCATTCGTGTCGATCCCAAGGCGCTCGTCCGTCGCCTGACGCCTACGTCCACCCGCCTGCTGGAGGCGGCTGTCGCGCGCGCGAGCACGGGCCGCTTCTATGAAATCGTCGTCGAGCACCTGCTCGCGCAGTTGCTGGAGGCGGAGGACTCCGACGTCGCGCGCATCCTGAGCCACTTCCACGTGGACCGCCGGAAGCTGGCGGCCAGCGTGGACCGGGCCCTCCAGGGCATGCGCGCCGGGACGCCGGGCCGGCCCGTGTTCTCCGAGACGCTCTTCCAGTGGATTGAAGACGCGTGGTTGCAGGCGTCGGTGGAACAGGGCGCCACGCGCCTGCGCTCGGGCGTGTTGTTCGCCCAGTTCATCACCCGGAGGAACCGCTACACGGCGGAGACCTTCCCGGAGCTGGACGCCATCTCGCGCGACGAGCTGATGGACGCGCTGGAGGTGGTGCTGCGCCCGTCCGCGGAGACGGTGGAGGCCGCGCCTCCGGAGGGCACGCCAGCGGGCGCCTCCAACCTAGCGCAGTCGGGAGGACGCGGGGACGAGTCCCTCAAGCGCTTCACCACGTCGTTCACGGGGCGGGTGCGCGAGGGGAAGATCGATCCCATCTTCGGCAGGCACCGGGAGATCCGCCAGATGGTGGACATCCTGTCGCGGCGCCGGAAGAACAACCCCATCCTGGTGGGCGAGCCGGGCGTGGGAAAGACGGCGCTGGTGGAGGGGCTCGCGTGGGCCATCGTCAAGGGCGAGGTGCCCGACGCGCTGAAGAACGTGGAGCTGCTGGGCCTGGACCTGGGCCTCTTGCAAGCCGGTGCGGGCGTGCGAGGTGAGTTCGAGAACCGCCTCAAGGCCGTCATCTCCGAGGTGAAGGCCTCCCCCACCCCCATCGTGCTCTTCATCGACGAGGCGCACACCATCATCGGCGCGGGAGGTTCCGCGGGAGGCAGCGACGCGGCGAACCTGCTCAAGCCGGCGCTCGCGCGAGGCGAGCTGCGCACGCTCGCGGCCACCACCTGGAGCGAATACAAGAAGTACTTCGAGAAGGACGCCGCGCTGGAGCGCCGCTTCCAGCCGGTGAAGGTGGAGGAGCCGGGCGTCGAGGACGCGGAGCTGATGCTGCGGGGCCTGCGTGCAACCTACGAGGCCGCGCACGGCGTCACCATCCGCGACGAGGCCGTCACGGCCGCGGTGAGACTGTCGCAGCGATACATCTCCGGCCGGCAGCTTCCGGACAAGGCCGTGGACCTGCTCGATACGGCGGCGGCGCGCGTGAAGATCGAGCAGTCGACGCGGCCCGATGAGCTGGTGGCCCTGGAGCAGCAGATCGCCGGCCTGGAGCGCGAGCGCGACGCGCGCAAGCGGGACCTGTCGGAGGGCCACCCCGGAGACGCGGACGCGGTGGAGCAGGTGGAGTCGCGACTGAGCGCGGTGAGGGATCAGCTGGCCACGCTGCACGGGCGCTGGGAGACGGAGCGCGCGGGGGTGGCGAGGCTGTCCGCGGCGAGGAAGGCGCTCGCCACGTCTGCGCCGGACGCGGACCGGCAGGCGCTGAAGGAGGAAGTGGACGCGGCGTCGTTGGCGCTGGCCCGGGTGCGTGGCGAGGAGCCGCTGGTCCACGCGGACGTGGACGCGGACATCGTGGCGCGGGTCGTGTCCAGTTGGACGGGCGTGCCCGTGGGCAAGATGCGCAGCGACCTGATTGAAGCGGTGCTGAGCCTGGAGTCGAAGCTCGCGTCGCGCGTGCGGGGGCAGGACGCGGCGGTGCGCAAGGTGGCGGAGATCATCCGCATCTCGCAGGCGGGCATCCGCAACCCGGACACGCCCATTGGCGTGGTGCTCTTCGTGGGGCCCAGCGGCGTGGGCAAGACGGAGACGGCGCTGGCGCTGGCCGACAGCCTCTATGGCGGCGAGCGGTTCATGACGACGCTCAACATGAGCGAGTTCCAGGAGAAGCACACCGTGTCGCGGCTCATCGGTTCGCCGCCGGGCTACGTGGGCTACGGCGAGGGCGGCCTGCTGACGGAGGCCGTGCGCCAGCGGCCCTACTCCGTGGTGCTGCTCGACGAGTGCGAGAAGGCCGACCTGGAGGTGATGAACCTCTTCTACCAGGTGTTCGACAAGGGGATGCTGACGGACGGCGAGGGCCGCGCCGTGGACTTCCGCAACACGGTCATCATCCTGACGAGCAACCTGGCGTCGGACATCGTGATGCGGATGTTCGACGGGGACGCGGCGCCCACGTCGGACCAGGTGATGGCGGCGATCCGCCCGGCCTTGAGTCAGCACTTCAAGCCGGCGCTGCTGGCGCGCATGACCATCGTGCCGTTCGGACCGGTGCAGCGCGACGTGATGCGGCAGATCGCGGAGATGAAGCTCGACAAGCTGGTGGGCCGCGTGCGCGCGGCGCACGGCGTGGAGACGACGCTGGCGCCGGAGCTGCTGGACGAGCTTGCCCGCCGCTGCACGGAGTCCGAGACGGGAGCCCGCAACCTGGAGCAGATCCTCCAGGGTTCGCTGATGCCGGCGCTGTCCCGGGAGCTGCTGCAGAAGCTCGCGGGCGGCGAGGTTCCGCCCCGTCTGCACATCGCACTGACCGCCGAAGGAGACTGGTCGCTCCAGTTCTCCGGAGCCTGAGCCCCATGGCGACCTCCATGATGAAACAACTGGTGATGCTCACAGGTGTCGCGCTGACGCTGCAGACGGGCTGCGCCACCACGAAGCCCGCGCCCCAGCTCTGCCAGAGGGACGCGGACCTCAACGTGCGCTCCGCGCCCACGCCGGACGTCTGGTTCGCGCTGCTGCTGCACGGCTACGACAAGGAGCGCAACGTGGTGCCCAGGCCCGCGGTGGACTGCTCGGGCGCGCCGGTCGTCTGGCAGGACCCGGTGCTGGACGAATGCCGCGAAGCAGGCCCACCCTCCGAACCCCTTCCGCCGGCGGAGAAGCTGACGGAGGAGGACCTGGTGATGGTGACGACCCAGGCCCGCGAGCGGCTGGTCTGGGTCATCACGCGCCGCTACACCAACGGCGAGGGCGTAGGCCCCGTCGCAAGGGTGCTGACGACGGAGACCGGCTTCTCCGTGGAGGCCCTGGGCACGCTGCGAGCGCTGCCACTGCGCGCGCAGCTGCGGATGGAGCACGTGGCGGGCACGGAGGTGCTGGTGGCCGAGGGAGACGCCTGCACCACCGATGCATCAGAGGAACAGGTGTGCCGACGCGCGGTGCGCATCATGCCGCTGCGAAGCCACCGCTTCTTCGGTGAGGCGGTGTCCAGCAAGAACAAGGCCTGCCTGGGCGCTGCCTGGTTCCCGCTCAGCCGCGAGCTGTCCTTCACGCTGCCCAGCGGCCTGCGTCGCACGTACGAGCTGGCGTCGACGGTGTCGTTCAAGGCGGACGGCATCACGGTGCAGGAGCAGGTGCAGGTGACGGATTCGGATCCGACACAGCCGGCCGTGGCGCCGCGCCTCTACCGCCGAGCGCAGGACCACCGGGAGCTCACGGTGCAGGACAACGTCCTGCAGGGCAGCGCGCCCTCGCTGTGGGTGCGGATGATTGAACAGCAGCTCCTGGCCGGGGCGAAGCCGCTGCCGGAGCAGGAAGTGTTGCCACGCACTCCACCGTCGGTCACGAAGGAAGCCGCGCCGAAGACCGCGTCCGGCGCGAAGCCCTGAACCCGCCGTCCAGGAGCGCATGCGCATGGAAAACGTGCAGCGGTTGGTGGCCCGGCGGGTCGAGAAGCTGCTGGAGCAGCTCGCGTTGCTGGTGACGCGGGGGCGGACGGGAGAGGCCGTGCCGTCCGTGGGCGTCACCCTGCACCTGACGCATGGCCATCAGGTGAGCGGCGAGCTGTTGGACTTCCTTCCGAAGGAAGCCGTGCTGCTGGCGTTGAAGAAGGAGGGCCTGTTGCGCTCCGAGTCGGTGACGTACGTGGACCTGGCGTCGGTGGTGGCGGTGACGGTGACGGACGCGGGCAAGCTGGCGCAGGTGCCCGGCATGGTGCGGCCCCTGCCCACGCGGTCGGATCTGCAGAAGCTGTCGGAGCAGCTTGCCAAGGGCATCACGGAGCAGTTCTGGCCGAGCGAAGGTGCGCTGGGCGGACAGGTGCTGCGCTTCGAGGTGGACTGGGTGGGGCTGGACGACGAACCGGGACGGCTGGCGTTGGAGCTGGCGCTGAACGTCGCCTCGCACGCGCTGAAGGAGCTGGGGCGGAGCGAGAAGCACGGACGTGATGCCATCCGGCGCATCGCGACGGTGCGCTTCGTCAAGGGCAAGGAGACGTCGGCGGAGCTGGAGGGCGACACCGGCACGGTGACGGTGGGTCCGGGGCCCACGCCAACGGTGCAGGGATTCCGCAAGGGTTTCACCGTGGAGCAGTGAGAACATCCAGGCATGGGACATCCCTCCATCGAGAACGAGACGCCGTTCGCCCAGGGCCTGATGGGGCTGGCGGACGAGGAAGGGCGTCCCCTGCTCCTGGTGGTCATCAAGGCCACGTACACGCTGACCGGGACGGGGCTGCGGCTCGCGAGGCAGCAGGTGCCCGTCAAGTGGAGCGGCGAGCCCCTGGGCAAGCCCGGTGAGTCCAGCGACCGGTACGAATCCGAGGGAGCCTTCATCAAGCCCGCGACGGACGTGGTGCTGCTCGGGCATGCGCACGCGCCCCGGAGCGGCGCGACGGAGACACTGGTGGCGCTCCAGGTGGGTCCGCTGAAGAAGGCGGTGCGAGTCACGGGCGAGCGCACGTGGTTCAAGAGCCTGGGACGCGTGGCCGCGACGAAGCCCCTGCCCTTCGAACGGATTCCCCTCACGTGGGAGCGCGCCTTTGGAGGCTGGGACAAGACGGATGCGCAGAAGCCCTCCTTCGAGCCACGCAACCCCGTGGGCACGGGCTTCCGCGCGAGTCCGCGCCACTTCGAGGAAGGACTGGCGCTCCCCAACCTGGAGGACCCCGAGGATCCGCTGCGCGACTTCGGTCAGCAGGTGAGGCCCGCGGGGTTCGGCTTCACGTCGCCGCACTGGCACCCGCGCGCACGGTACGCGGGGACCTACGATGAAGCCTGGAACAAGACACGCAAGCCGCTGTTGCCCCGGGACTTCGACCGGCGCTTCTTCAACGCGGCCGCGCCGGGCCTCATCGCCCCGGGCTACCTGAAGGGCGACGAACCCATCGTCATCGCGGGAGCCTCGGCGAAGGGCCGACTGTCCTTCGACCTGCCCGGCCAGGCCGCGCCGAATGTCCTGGTGGAGCAGACAGGCGGCGAGGACATCCAGCCCGAGATGCACCTGGACACAGTCCTCCTGGACACGGATGAGGACCAGGTGCTGCTGACCTGGCGGGGGCACGTGGTGCTGCGGGACGGAATCCACGACGTGCGAAGCCTGCGCATCACAGCGGGCCAGGACTTCTGATCACGGCTGAAGCATCAACACACAAGGAAGACAATGTCGATCAATACTGGCGTGAACAAAACGTCAGTAGTCACCAAGGACAGCAATGGCACCACCGTCGCTTTTCCAGACGTGTGCAAAACGCCATCCCCGGCAGGCCCCATCCCCTACCCCAATGTGGCGCAGTCCTCGGACACCGCTAAGGGCACCAAGACGGTGACAGTGGGAGGCAATCCCGTGTGCGTGAAGGACTCAAACTTCAGCACCAGCACAGGGGACGAAGCAGGGTCAGCGGGAGGAGGCGTCGTGTCCGCCAAGACGAAGGGAAAGGCTGAGTTCGTCAACTTCTCGTTCGATGTGCAGATGGACGGCAAGAACGTGGCGCGCGCGATGGATTTGATGCTTCACAACGACAAGAACACGCCCCCGTCACCGCTCATGCAGGCTCCACTGATGGCAGCCGGCAAGGGCAAGGCTCAATGCAACTGCTTGGTCTGCGAAAAGGAGTTCTAGGGTAGGAACAGGGCGAAGGATGGCGCACCTTCGCTTCACTTCGAAGACAATCGTCACTACCTGTTCAAGGCGCGCCCTTCATATGTCCACGATGTCCTCTCCTGGAAGGATGCGACCAATGGCAGCGCCCCCACCGCACCATGCACTTCCAATTGCGTGGGAGATGCTGGAAACCCACCTTGATGAGTCTGGGTACCTGTGGGGCCGCTGGAGACATGCCCTCGTTGCTCCGGACCATGTCCTGGATGATGTCACAGGACTGGAAGAACGACTGCTGGCTCACGTCGACGCGCTTGTCCTTGCCGGTTCCCCAGCGAGGACACGACTCCTGGCGCCCGCGCTGCGTCAGGAAGGGGATCCGGGCAGGGTCGAAGCCGCCGCGCTCGCGTTGCTGCTCCAGGAGACTCCGGAAGGGGTACTCAAAAGCATCCTCGAAGACCTGCAAGAAGAAGCGGGCCTTCTGGGAAGCGGCGTCCGCCAGGCACTTCGGCTCGCGGGAGGCAAGAGACTGGAGTTCGTACTGCGTACCTTTCTGATTCCCACAACGCCACCTCCGTTGCTTGCCGCTGCCCTGGATGCCTTGGGGGCATGGCGCGTGAACCTGGGACCGGAACTGAGCTCGTTCCTCAGACATGAAGTCCCCGAGGTCAGAGCGGCGGCATTTCGTTGCATGAAGGCCTTCTCGGCCCTCATGCCCGATGCATTGCTAGAGGAAGGCCTGCACTCCACGTTTCCAGAGGTCCGTGAGGCCGCGTTGGAGCTGGGACTTATCGGAGGAAACCATCTGGCGTGGCGGGAGTGCCGCCGACAGGTAACAGGGCGTGGACCCCTCCGGGGACTGGCATTGAGGGCCCTGGCCATCGCTGGCGGGAGCGACAACCAGCGCCTTCTGTTCGAGGCATTGGAAACTCCCACCTCGCGTCGGGAGTGCATACAGGTGCTTGGCCTGCTCGGCACGGTGGACGCGGCAAGGACCTGCCTGGAGCTGATGCGGCAGGAGCCGTGGACGGCACTCGCCGCAGAGGCCTTCTCGACGATTACGGGGCGGACGATGGAGCCTGCCGACGACGTGAAGGAGGCCACGGCGGAGGACGAAGACGAGGATGCGCGGCATCCTGGTACTCCCACACCGGAAACGACGCTTCCTGTGCCCGATGTTTCGGCGGTGGAGGCCTGGTGGAAAGAAAAGGCCAGGGGATTCAATCCCACGACCCGATACATCCATGGCCAGCCCTTCGGGCAAGCAGCATTGTTGGAGGCACTGCGGGAGGCGTCCATGTACCGTCGCAACACACTGGCACCTGTATTGGAGCTGAGGACCCGTGGGGAACTGGCCCTTGACCCATTCACCTGGACGCGGATCCAACTCGCGCGGATGGAAGCCGCACACAGGCTGCCTGCGAGGCACTTCTCTCGTTGCCTTGAAGGCACAGCACATGGTTGATCCTCGAATGCCCGGTGCCAGGAATGAGCCCGGAGGAAAACCGTGAAGGTGTTCGTCAGCGGATTGGGAATGGCCTCCTGCCTCGGCCCCGCCGTTCCAGCGTGTGCCGCCTTCCGAGCCAATCTGCAGCGTCCATCTCCTGCGTTGGAAACCGACCTCTCCCTTCCTGGAGATGAGTTCCCACAACCCATCACCGTCCGTACCCTGCCGGGTGCGACTTTTGGCTTCACGGGCGTTGGACGACTTGTTGCGCTTGCGTGTGAAGTGCTCAAAGACCTCTGGACACGATCGGACCTGGAGGCATTCGGGGCTGAGACCGGCTTCTATCTGGCCCTGCCCGATCCTCTGGAACGGGGGATGGACCTGGGCGGACCAGATGACACGCTGGACCAGCGGATCGATTCTCTGGGGACGCGGGTACTCAAAGCCAGCCTGCGCAACCTGGGATTGGGCTGGAAGGGGCCACGACGCTTCTTCGGAGGAGGTCATGTGGCCTTTGCGCAGGCATTGCACGAAGCCCATGCCCAGTTGCAGCATGCCGGGCTTCGGTCGTGCGTGGTGATGGGGCTGGACTGCTTGGTCGAGGAATCCACCCTCGAAGCGCTCATGGAGGACCACCGACTGAAGACGCTGGACCAGCCCGTGGGATTGACGCCCGGAGAAGCTGGCGCGGCGTTGCTCCTCTCACGCAACGAAACAGCTCCGTCGCCAGGAGTACCCAACGTGCTACTTCGAGCGGTACGGCTGGGCCGAGAGCCTCACCCCCGAGGCTCCGACCGGCCCTCGGATGGCCGCGCCCTGGCGGGATGCGCCAGGGATGCACTGGCAACGGTCGAACAGACACTGTCGCCGCCGCTGCTCGTGAGTGACCACAATGGAGAAGAAGCACGAGCCCGGGAATGGGGAATGGTCCTGCTCCATCTGCGCGCTCAGGATGCCATGGAGTCGAGCCCTCGTGCTTGGTTTCCATCACTCGGATTCGGCGATGTAGGGGCCGCATCAGGCGCGGTCGCGGTCTGTGTGGCCACCCGCGGCTTGCAGCGGCGCTATGCACCGTCGTCCACCTGTCTCATCCTTTCCACTGCTGACGATGCAGGACGTGCCGCGATGCTGCTGGAGGCCGAACCTTCATCGCGGTCCAAGGACGCCTCGCCATGACGACCCACGACGCACGGCACGAGCCCAACTCCGAACTGGCCCGGCGGCTCAACGCCATCTATCACCGCAACATGGAGCGCAAGGACGCAGCGCGGAAGGACGCCAAGAGCGAAGCCAAGAAGTCGCCGAAGAAGAGCAAGAAGAAGGCGGAGCCTGCCTCCGAAGAGGGCCACCTCGATCCCAATGCTCCGCTCAACGGAGTGCTGTCCAAGGGCGACAACTACTCACGCCGAGGTTACACATACCTCAAGAGCCAGGACGGTCGGGGGGTCTACCGGAATTTCAGCCATGCCCACCTGAATGAGATTCGGGAGATGGTGAAGGAACGAGCGGAATTCCCAGGAGGACCGAAGGAAAACTTCAATCCCTCCTTCGCTCAGCAATTTCCGTATGAGTGGGCAGCCCATCACATCCTGCCAGGCTCGGCCTTCTACTACGTGATGAAGGACGGCCAGCCAGCATTCACCTACAAACAAATCCGTTTGCTATTGATGTCCGACTACAACATCAATCATGGGCACAACCTCATCATGCTTCCCAGGGAGGATTGGGCCGTACCAGTCCACTCCCTCATCTGCCACCCCAGCGATCATGAGGCCTATACGCTGCGAATCATGGAAGAAATGAGGAAGGTGGCCAAGCGCCTCCAGGAAGTCATCGACTCAGGCAAGCCCCATGGCTCCCTGGCAGAATCGGCGTTCGAGGCGTTGAAGAAAATGGAGGAGCAATTCTGGAACCTCCTGACCGGCATCAGTCGCCGGCTCGTGGCTGCCAAGGTCGCCGGAGTAAGGTATGTGGGACCCGGTTCCGAGCACGTGCGGTACGAAAACAAGAGCGGCACCCTCTACGAGTGGGGCAGCCTCTGGTAGGAAAGCAGCCGACATGAACTATTGGGTCTTGAAGGCGGAATCACCGGATGGGGCCATCATCGACGCGATGCCCAAGGACAGTCCCACCAACTGGAAGCTCAGCAAGGGAGAGCCGCTGGGGCGCCAGTTCCCGATGGGGGGCAAGGTTTCATTCTCCGACCACTTCATGGATCGGCGGAAGGTGTACGACTTCGTTCGAAACACGGTCGGCGTCTTGTTGGTGTCCTCCCGTGTCAACCAAGTGCTGAAGGAACTGCAGGTGGACAACACGGAGTTCCTGCCCGTCACCCTCTGCGATCACCAATGGAATCCGGTGGGCAAGGACTATGGAGTCCTCAATGTCCTGGGCTCGCAGGATGTCATTGACATGCAGAAGTCCGACTACGACATCGATCCCATCACCCAGAAGGAACTCACCCGGCTGGGAAACCTGGTGCTGACGAAGGACGGGATCGATCCGAAGGCGCAGGTGTTCCGAGCCAGAGACATGATGGAGTTGATCCTCATCTCGGATCGGGTCCGGGAGGCCTTCGTCAACGCCGGACTGACCGGGTTCGTCGCCCACCCCGCTGAAGGCTTCGACGACATGTTCGCCTGAACGTTTCGGGCATCGCAAGGGAGGGAACACCGTGGCTCGGCTTGCGGCACTCAGGGAAGATTCGGGACGGGCGATCCAGCGGATGCTTCGTCAAATCGAACCCGGGACCGGACGCGAAGCGCTCGTGCACGACGTGGATGAACTCTGCCTCCACTTCCATGTCGTTGCGGTCGCCACGTTGTTGGTGGACGGCAACCCCCAAGGATTCTTCGTCAACCTGTGCCGGGCCGCAGAGAACTGGCGAAGACTGTTGGTTTTTCTGCACCGCGAAGCGCTTCCCCTCCCTGCGTCCCGGAGCACCGCTCCTCTGCTCGGAGCCACGGCTTCGGGGCATTGGGAGCTGGCTCGACAGTTGGCGGCACTCGCGGAGACGCGCTGGCGCCCAGAGGACGAATACCGCACCGAGCATGCATGGGCACAGGTCGTCCACGCCCTGATTGCTCCGGGCACGAGGGATGCCCTGCTGCCGAGGATCGAAGATCTGGAGACAGCGGAGGGCGAGACGAACAGTGGCCTCGCAGCGTGCGCCCGCGCCTTGATGGACGGCGATGGCGAGTGCTTCACCGAAGCGTTCCGATATGCAGGGCTGGTCCACGGGGAGGATATCGAGAGACGCGCCAGGCTCTTCACCACCCCTGTGACACGCTTCGCGCCTCGACGAGCCATCTGGCTGGAGGGCCTGGCCCTGCTCAGGCTCGCGGAGCGCCTGGGCATCGCGCCCCATGAGGAGCACTTTCGCTATTGTCCCCCGCTCGCCCGCCTGCCCATGACGGAGACCTACCGCGGCGACTGGGTGGTCTCCCTGGCAGGATGATCCGGACGAAAAGCCTTCGCTCTCCGATTTGGGAACGCTGACCATCAAGTCGAAGTACGGCGCTACCGATAAGACCGCCCTGCTGCTCTACGAGGGCCCCTGGCTCTGACCGGCGAGGCCCCCCCGTCCAGGTGGGGCCCATCTCCCCGCCCCAGTGCTTCCTGGCCCCCGAAAGTGGGCTGCCCGGGAGGCAACAAAGCAGCCGTGACCCATTCCCGGCCGGGTGTCAGGCTCTTCCGTTCGCGCCGTCCGAAGTTCTTGCGGTCATGTCCCTGGCTCGATATAGGGGCGGGGCTTCACGGCCAGGTAGCTCACCTGGTTAGAGCGGCGGTCTCATAATCCGCAGGTAGTCGGTTCAAGTCCGACCCTGGCCACTGCCCCGTCCCCGGTTCTCTGGGGACGGGGCATCTTTTTTCCCGGAGTGTGGCTCGCTCCCTTCTCCTGGTGGGCCCCTGCCCCTTTCGGGGTCTCGCCCGGGCGCCCCTCCCTGCATTCCGATTCCGACGTCGCCCATGTCCTGGTGCGCCTGGGCGGGCATTCGGACGTGCCGGGCTGGACATGCCGCCCTGGGCCGCCACGAGACGACCGAGCCCCTCGGGCGGGGCGAGACGACGGCTCTGACGGTGAGGTGGTAGACGGGCAACCCTCCAGGTCGTCCTGACGACGTCCACGTCCGAAAACGGCCAGACAACCCCGGCCCGCCGTGGGACCTTTGTCCCATGAACGGCCTGGACCCCGCCGCCTGCTACCGCGCGCTCACGACACGGGACGCCCGCTTCGACGGGCGCTTCTTCACGGCCGTGAGGACGACGCGCATCTACTGCCGCCCCGTCTGCCCGGCCCGCGCCCCCCGCTTCGAAAACTGCGCCTTCTACCCCTCCGCCGCGGCCGCCCAGGAGGCAGGCTTCCGCCCGTGCCTCCGCTGCCGGCCGGAGACGTCTCCCACGCTCGCCCCCTGGCGCGGCACCTCCGTCACCGTCTCCCGCGCCCTGGCCCTCATCGCCGACGGTCTGCTCGACGCCGATGACGGGAACGTCGAAACGCTGGCGGACCGGCTCGGCGTCGGCGACCGCCAGCTGCGGCGGCTGTTCCAGCAACACCTGGGGGCCTCCCCCGTCGCCGTGGCGCAGACGCGCCGCGTCCTCTTCGCCCGCCAGCTCCTCCACGAAACGCACCTGTCCATGGCCGAGGTCGCCCTCGCC